>DBEZOM010000185.1:0-2525 GCA_048252855.1 Ruminococcus sp. | reverse complement strand
GCCATCGCGAGCGCGCTCCGCCGCGTAGCTATCTTAAATGTCATCTTTTGTCCTCTTTGTTTCACAAAAGTTTTCTAGCTCCGCAAGGCTCGGCAGTTCGCCCTCTCTGCTCATGCAGAACTCCAGCGCCGCGCTCATCACGTCCCTGCGCTGTTTTTCCGTCGGGAAATTTGCCTTTACAAATTCTCTCAGCTCGCCCATCAGCGCGCATATCTCCGCCGTCCGCTCGGTGATGTTTTCCTCCAAGCGCCTGCGTATCTCCGCCGCCAGCGTGGGGCAGTTGCCCGCCGTCGATATGCCGATGGACACCTCGCCGCGCTGTACCAGTGCAGGGAAGTAGAAAGAGCAGTTTTCGGGGCTGTCTACCGCGTTGCATAGCAGCCCGTGCTCGCGGCAAAGCGCCGAGATTCGCTCGTTCAGCTGTTCGCCGCCCGCCGCCGCTATCACGAACGCCGCGCAGTCAAGGTCGCTCTCGCGAAACTCCCTCTCGCGTATCTCTATCCCGCCGATACCGCGTATCTCGGGCATGATTTCTGGCGCGACGACTGTTATCCGCGGCTTGAAAGGCATCAGCTTTTCTATCTTTCTCAGCGCGACTTTTCCTGCGCCGACTACTAAACAGCGCGAATTTTCTATGTTCACAAAAAACGGGAAATATGGCATATTTCAGTCCTCTTGATATGTTTTTACTGTTTCGATGACCTGCGCAAAAGCCTCGCTGGTCAGCCGCGAGCGCAGACGGTAGAAAAATTCCTCCGCCCCCGCCGCTTTCAGCTTCGGCGCTATCTCTCTGAACTGCGGCATAAGGTCGTGCATGGCTAGCTGCTTTTTCAGCTCGTCCATATCCTGCGCTATCATCTCTTTCGAGCGCTCTACGCTGCCGCGTTTCAGCTCGTTGTTCTCAGCGGCGAGCTTCGCGAAATGGTCTATCGTGATAAGCTCCGCGCCGCGTATCTCCGCCGCTTCGGGGTCTATGTCGCGCGGCACGGCTAAGTCTATCAGCAGCCGCTTTCGCCCGTCGCCGCATACTTCGCCCAGCCTGTCCGCCGTGATGGTAAAGTGCGGGCCGGCAGTCGCCGAGATGATGCACCCGCTCTTCGCCGCGTACTCATACCTCTCGTCATACGGCACTACTTTCATGCGCGGGTCGCCCGCCGCTATGCCGAAGTCCGCGCCGTGCTTTCTTTCGGTAACGTACACCCTCACGTTTTTGTACGAGATCAGATTTTTCAGCAGACTTCCGCCGATCTTTCCGCTCGCGCCTATCAGCGTCACGCTTATCTCCTCGCCGCCGTAAAATCTCGCCGCTTCCTTAGCCGCCAGCGTCGCCGTAGATACCGATGTTTTTGAGATCTCGGTCTGCGTTTTTATCCGCTTAGCCGCCGCTGCCGCCGCCTGAAATATCATGTGCGCTTCGGGGCAAAGCTCCAGCCGCTCTTTCGAGAACGCGTAGGCGCTTTTTACCTGCCCCAGTATCTCGTCCTCGCCGACCACCATCGAGTCTATGCCGCTGCAAACGTTAAAAAGGTGCTTCGCCGCACCCTCTCCGCTGAATATCATCACCTTTTGTTTAAGCTGCTCGCGCGGTATTCCGCCCGCTTCGCTCAGCAATTCTATGCCGCTCTCAGCCCCGCCGAAAAAGTAAAGCTCGGTGCGGTTGCAGGTGCATACCAGTACGGGGCTGCTTTCCCGCACGGAAAAAAGCAGCTTTTCACGCTCGCTCTCGCCGAATGTGAAAAGGCTGCGAAAGGCTTCGTCGCAAAGCCTGTGGTTTATGCTCACGCAAGTGAAATTTTCCAAAAAGCTCACCGCCGTTTAGTTTCCAAAAATATTTTCGTAATCCTGCTGCGTAAATCTGTGGTAGGTTATCCCGCCAAGGTCGTTCGCAAGGCAGTATTTGTAAGCGTCCGGCTCGCCGTCGGGGAAATACGCCAGCACGTCAAATTCGTCGTCGTCCATATCTTCCAGTACCGCATTACCGCTGTACTTCTTGAATATAGCCTTAGCCTTTTCCATAGTGCAGCCCTCTTTTACCGCGTTGATAAACTCGGTGAGGAATGCGCTCGCCTCGGTGTTCTCGTGTATCGCGCGCACGCTCTCGGCAGATACCACAACGCCTATCTTGTCCTCGAAAACATTGCAGCTCAGCCCGCTGAGTATATCGCTCGTGTAGGCAGAGATAGCCGCCGTCATTTCGCTCATGCTGAGGTCAGCGCCCGTCAGCAGGTTTAGCGACTCGAGCGGGTAGAAAAGCGTTACGGGGTTCGGTGTAAAGCCCAGCTTTAGCTGCGATTCCTTTATCGTGTCAACTATGTTTTT
Organism: Ruminococcus sp.; assembly: GCA_048252855.1. Classification (GTDB taxonomy): domain Bacteria; phylum Bacillota; class Clostridia; order Oscillospirales; family Ruminococcaceae; genus YE71. The sequence goes on along the minus strand of DBEZOM010000185.1, from coordinate 206 downwards.
CTCAAGCGCTTTGAGGTCAGGTTTGCTGTTCATATATATCACTCCTGTTACATCATTTCATATATTTCATACTATCTATATATAATATCACAAATGAGCACGGTTGTCAATCGCTTACCGCATAAACTTGCTTTAAGCGTTTCATAATTTTAACGCGCTAAATCATTAACATTTTATTCATCAAATGCCGTTGCAATATACTATAT
>DBEZOM010000184.1:0-7982 GCA_048252855.1 Ruminococcus sp. | reverse complement strand
CCCCGGCTATAAACATCATTTTTCCTGCGCCGCTATCAGCTCCGCAAGCTGCATATCGAAAGGCGCAGTTATTTTTATATTCGTATCCTCGCCGCGGACTATCGCAACGGGTATGCCTCGCAGCGCGAAAATTCCCGCCGTATCGGTAAGGCGCGCTTTCTGCTCGTCGGTCAGCGCGGCGTACTCCTGCATAAGCTCTTTCAGACGAAATGTCTGCGGAGTCTGCGCGCGGAACATTCTTGCGCGCGGCGGCACGCTTTCGATAACTCCGCCGTCCTCAGACGAAAGCAGGATAGTATCCACCGAGGGAACTGCCGTACCCGCCGCGCTGTGGTCGCGCATGGCGGCGATATTGTCGGCGATGATGCGCTCGGTAACGAAAGGCCGCACGCCGTCGTGCGTAAGGATAATATCCTGCGGCGAAACTCCCCTCTCGGCGGCGATATGCTCGGCTATCTTAAATACCGTGCCGTTTCTGTCCGCGCCGCCCGCCAGTATAGTGACATTATCCGCTTCGGGCAGGTACTCGGCGCACATAGCTTTCAGCTCGTCCACCCACTCGGCGTTAGTACCGACGTAAACTGCGTTCACCGACGGACTGCTGCAAAAGCGCGAGATAGTGCGCACGATTATCGGCACGCCGCCCACTTTTAGAAACTGCTTCGGTATATCTGCGCCCATGCGGCTGCCTACACCGCCCGCCGCGATAGCTGCGTATATCATTTCATCATCTCCCAAAAAAGGCGGCTCGTAAAAAGCCGCCCTTATTTTTGCTGTAAATATATTACTTTTTCTTGTTGTGCTTTTCGAGCAGAGCAGCTATCTTCTGATGAGGGTCGATAACGTCTGCGATGGACATATCGTGGTTAAGAGTAGCGATGTAGTACGCGATGTACTTCGAGCAATCGACCTCGTGGAACCAAGGAGTAGCAAGAAGCTCAGGCGAACGGTAGGTAAGATTTGTACCGAAAACTGCGTCGATGATGCCGTCTGCATAAGCCTTATTGAAGCTTTCAAGACCGTTGGTGAAAATACCGTAGGTAGCGTAGCAGAAGATCTTTCCTGCGTTGCGCTTTTTCAGCTCGATAGCTATATCAAGCATCGACTCGCCGGAAGAGATGAGGTCGTCGGCGATGAAAATATCCTTGCCGGTAACGTCATTGCCCATGTACTCGTGAGCTACGATGGGGTTTCTGCCGTTTACTACGGTAGAGTAATCTCTTCTCTTATAGAACATACCGAGGTCTACGCCGAGAACGGAAGCGTAGTACATATTTCTATTGATAGCGCCCTCGTCGGGAGAAACTATCATGAAATGCTTCTTATCGAAATGGAGGTTATCGAAGGTCTTCATCATAGCCTTGAGCACCTGATAAGAAGGCATTATGTTATCAAAGCCTGTGAGCGGGATAGCGTTCTGAACTCTGGGGTCGTGAGCGTCGAAAGTGATTATGTTCTGCACGCCCATCGAAGCCAGCTCCTGAAGAGCTACTGCGCAGTCGAGAGATTCGCGGTATGTTCTTCTGTGCTGTCTGCCGCCGTAAAGTATAGGCATAATGACATTTATTCTGTGAGCCTTACCGCTTGCAGCCTGTATAATTCTCTTGAGATCCTGATAGTGGTCGTCGGGCGACATCGAGTTCTGCTCGCCGTGCATAGTGTACTTGCAGCTATAATTTCCTACGTCGCAAAGAATGAAAAGATCCTTGCCGCGAACGGTGGATTTGATGATTCCCTTACCGTCGCCGGAAGAAAATCTTGGGCACTCAGCGTCTATGAGGAAAGTTTTGCCCTCTTCGCCGTCCTGTAAAGCCCACTTAAGAAAATAGCGGTTTATCATGTCGCCAAGCTCTTTTGCGCCGTCCATAGCGATAAGCCCGAGGGGCGCTACACTTGTACTGGTATCAAAAACCTTTTTTTCTGTCTTACCCATCAATACATCCTCTTTTCTCCGTCATTTCGCAAAGAAACCTGCTGCGGCACGACGGTAACGCGCAGCGGTACGCGGTCAAAACACATTATTATTATACATTATTCGACATGATTTTACAATACCTTTTTTCATTTTTGAGCAAGGTTTTATCTTTTGTACAAAAATTATTCTCCTTTAAGCTATACTTTTATTCAAGAATATAGCTTGCTCACCGCCGATTTCAAATTTTAGGCACATATTAAAATAATCATATCAATTCAGTAAAGATTAAGTAAAAAGTTAGTTCATACAAACCGAGCGCTTATTCAAAGAACTCGTCGCTCGCTTCCTCGCCGTCCTCGGCAGGCTCGGGCTTATAATCATCATAAGTGTCCAAAAAATTGTACCGCTTACCCTTATACTGATACTCTATCACCGTGCGCAGATTTACGTTGTAAACGCTCTTGAAGATATTCGTTTCGATGAAAGGATTCGTCTTGCGGAACTGCGCTATAAGCTGCTTTACCTCCTGCCGCTTCGATACTTCGCCCTTGTTTTCAAGGTTCTCGTAGCTCTCGGTAAATCGGCAGGCGCAGCGGATAAAGTGCAGGTCGTTATGCGCCACCCAGCGAAGTATGTCGGCTTCCTTCACCATGTACATCGGGCGGATAAGCTCCATGCCATCGTAATTTTTCGAGTGCAGCTTCGGCATCATGGTCTGCATCTGTCCGCCGTAAATCATGCCCATAAGTATCGTTTCGATAACATCATCAAAATGATGGCCCAGCGCAATTTTATTGCAGCCGAGGCTCTGCGCGTAGCTGTAAAGATGTCCGCGGCGCATACGGGCGCACATATAGCAGGGGTTTTTATCCAGCCCCGCGACGTAATTGAAGATATTGACTTCAAATATCTTTATCGGTATATCCAACAGCGCGGCGTTGTCCTCTATTTTTTTGCGGTTCTCGGCGTTGTAGCCGGGATCCATCACTATATACTCAGCCTCGAACTTTTTATCGGAATATTTTTGCAGGTGCTGTATCAGCTTCGCCATCAGCATAGAATCTTTGCCGCCGGAGATACAGACGGCTATTTTATCGCCGTCGCTTATCATCTGATAATTTTTCAGCCCCATCACGAATTTGTTCCATATATCCTTGCGGTATGTGGTTATCAGGCTGCGTTCAGCCTCCTGCGCGGGGGTAAGCTGTCTTGCCATTTATTTCATTTTCCTTTCGTAAGATCATTGAGATAATTATATCACAACAAGCTATGCCTTGTCAAATCAAAGCAGCTTTTTGAGATACTGACCCGTATACGAGCTTTCGCAGGCAGCCACGTCCTCGGGCGTGCCCTTGCAGACCAGCGTTCCGCCGCCCGAACCGCCCTCAGGGCCCAGGTCGATGACCCAGTCGGCAGACTTTATAACGTCTAAGTTATGCTCTATGACCAGCACTGTATTTCCCGCGTCGGCGAGCTTTTGCAGCACCTCTATCAGCTTGTGAACGTCGGCGGAATGCAGACCCGTAGTCGGCTCGTCGAGGATATAGAAAGTCTTGCCCGTCGGGCGCTTTGAAAGCTCAGCCGCAAGCTTTACGCGCTGTGCCTCGCCGCCCGAAAGAGTAGTCGCGGGCTGACCGATCTTCACATAGCCTAAGCCTACCTCTACCAGCGTATCCATGCGGCGCTTTATCTTCGGGATATTCTCAAAGAACTTCGCGCCCTCTTCCACCGTCATTTCGAGCACGTCGTAGATCGACTTGCCCTTGTACTTGACTTCGAGCGTTTCGCGATTGTAGCGTTTGCCGCGGCAGACTTCGCAGGGCACATACACGTCGGGCAGGAAGTGCATCTCTATTTTCAGTATGCCGTCGCCCTCGCAGGCTTCGCAGCGTCCGCCGCGCACGTTGAATGAAAATCTGCCCGCGCCGTAGCCGTGCGCCTTAGCGTCGGCAGTGCTGGCAAAAAGCTCGCGAATATCGGTGAAAACGCCCGTGTAGGTCGCGGGGTTAGAGCGCGGCGTTCTGCCTATCGGCGACTGGTCGATGTGTATTACTTTATCGAGGTTTTCCAGACCCTCCATGCGCTCGAATTTGCCGGGGCGAGTTCTTGCGCGGTTGAGCTTTGCGGAAAGCTCTTTGCTGATTATCTCGTTTACCAGCGAAGATTTTCCCGAACCCGAAACGCCCGTAACGCAGGTAAACGTGCCGAGCGGTATAGAAACGTCGATATTTTTCAGATTATTCTCGGCAGCGCCTATTACTGTTAGGAATTTGCCGTTGCCCTCGCGGCGCTTTTCGGGCACGGGTATCTTGATCTTGCCCGAAAGATATTTGCCCGTCCACGATTTATCGCAATTCATTATCTCCTGCGGAGTGCCTGCGAAAACTATCTCGCCGCCGTGCACGCCCGCTCCCGGGCCTACGTCTACTATGAAATCTGCCGCGCGCATAGTGTCCTCGTCGTGCTCTACGACTATCAGCGTATTGCCGAGGTCGCGCAGGCGTTTCAGCGTGGCTATGAGCTTATCGTTATCGCGCTGGTGCAGACCTATCGAAGGCTCGTCGAGGATATACAGCACGCCGACGAGCGAAGAGCCTATCTGCGTGGCAAGGCGTATACGCTGGCTCTCGCCGCCCGAAAGCGTACCGCTGGAGCGCGAAAGCGTGAGGTACTCCAGACCCACGCTCTTTAGAAAGCCGAGGCGCTCTTTTATCTCTTTGATTATGCGTGCACCGATGATCTTTTCGCGCTCGTCAAGCTCTAAAGCGTTGAAGAAATCAAGCGCTTCGGTGACGGAAAGCTGAGTGAGCGAGTAAATATCCAGCCCGCCTACGGTAACGGCTAAGCTCTCTTTTCTCAGACGTTTGCCGTGGCAGTCGGGGCAGGGGCGCTCGCTCATGTACGATTCAAGCTCGGCTTTTGCAGCGTCGGTAGCGTTTTCCTTATTGTATCTGCGCTCGAGGTTGTTTATAACGCCCTCGAAATGCGCAGTGAAAACGTCGCCGAACCAGCCCACTCCCCGCTTGAGGTCGAGCGTATCGTCGCCCGTGCCGTAAAGGAAAATATCGAGCTGTTCCTGCGTAAGCTCTTTAACGGGAACGTCAAGGGATATGCCGTACTGCTCCGAGATAGCCTCGTAGTAATTCATAGCTATCGAGTCTTTGCCCAAGCTGTTCCAGCCGCTGGCTTTTATTGCGCCCTCGCGGATAGAGAGCGACTTATCTGGGATTATGAGGTCGGGGTCTACCTTTTTGAAAACGCCCAAGCCCGTGCAGGTGGGGCAAGCGCCGAAAGGATTATTGAAAGAGAACATTCTCGGCTGGAGCTCGGGCAGAGAAACACCGTGCTCGGGGCAGGCGTAGCTTGTGGAAAAGAGCATCTGCTCGCCGTCGATTATATCAACAACTATAAGTCCGCCCGTGAGCGAATTTATGATCTCGATAGAGTCGGCAAGGCGGCTTTTTATGCCCTCTTTTATCACAAGGCGGTCTACAACTATCTCTATGGTATGTTTTTTATTTTTCTCGAGGTTTATCTCTTCCGAAAGGTCGTAGATAACGCCGTCTATGCGAACACGGACATAACCCGACTTTCTCGCGCGCTCCAGCTCTTTTTTATGCTCGCCCTTTCTGCCGCTGACCACGGGTGCGAGAAGCTGTATCTTAGTGCGCTCGGGCAGTTCCATTATCTTATCTACAACCTGGTCTACCGTCTGCTGGCGTATCTCTCTACCGCAGACCGGGCAGTGCGGCACGCCTATGCGCGCGTAGAGAAGTCGCAGGTAATCGTATATCTCGGTAACTGTACCGACGGTAGAGCGAGGGTTTTTGCTGGTGGTTTTTTGGTCGATGGATATAGCGGGCGAAAGACCCTCTATACTGTCCACGTCGGGCTTCTCCATCTGGCCCAAAAACTGGCGTGCATATGAAGAGAGCGACTCCATATATCTGCGCTGACCATCGGCGAATATAGTATCGAAAGCCAGCGAAGATTTGCCCGAGCCGGAAAGACCCGTCATTACAATAAGCTTATCGCGCGGGATGGTAACGTCAACATTTTTCAGATTATGCTCCCTAGCGCCGTGTATCACTATCTCATTTTTCTGCATTTGGTTTTACTTTCCTTTCCTGATAGCTTTCTTATCTGTCTTTATTTCTTCTCCCCCCGCAGCTCAGCGATCTTATCCCTCAAATAAGCCGCGTGCTCAAATTCAAGCAGCTTGGCGGCTTCTTTCATCTGGCGGGTGAGCTTTTCTATGAGCTGAGCCGTTTCCGCCTTTGAAAGCTTCGTCTTTTGGCGGGCGGTGTACTCTACCTCTTCCTTGGTGGATATTTCTATTACGTCGCGAACGTCTTTGATTATCGTCTTGGGCGTTATGCCGTGCTCCTCGTTGAACTTCATTTGCAGTTCGCGGCGGCGGTTGGTTTCGCGTATCGCGCGCTCCATCGAGCCTGTAACGCTGTCGGCGTACATGATAACTCTGCCCTCGCTGTTTCGCGCGGCTCTGCCTATCGTCTGTATCAGCGAGCTTTCTGAACGCAGGAAGCCCTCTTTATCGGCGTCGAGTATAGCCACAAGCGATACCTCGGGTATATCAAGACCCTCGCGCAGCAGGTTTATGCCTACCAGCACGTCAAATTCGCCCAAGCGCAGGTCGCGGATTATCTCCATACGCTCTATTGTATCTATATCGTGGTGCATATAGCGCACCTTTATCTCAAAACCCTTTAGGTAATTCGTGAGGTCTTCCGCCATCTTTTTGGTAAGGGTGGTTACGAGCACGCGCTCCTTTTTCTCTATGCGCATATTTATCTCGTACAGCAAGTCCTCGATCTGACCCTCGGTCGGGCGAACGTCTATCTCGGGGTCTAGCAGACCCGTCGGGCGGATAAGCTGTTCTACCACCTGCTGAGAATGTTCTTTCTCTATCGGGCCGGGCGTTGCGGAAACGAACACCGCTTGATTTATATGCTGGTAAAATTCGTCAAAAGTCAGTGGGCGGTTATCCCACGCCGAGGGCAGGCGGAAGCCGTAGTCTATAAGCGTAGTCTTTCGCGCACGGTCGCCCGCGTACATACCGCGCACCTGCGGCAGGCTGACGTGGCTCTCGTCCACCATCAGCAGAAAATCTTTCGGCATATGGTCGAGCAGGGTGTACGGTACAGAACCTGCGGGGCGGCGCGCCAGCACGCGGGAGTAGTTCTCGATACCGGGGCAAAAGCCTATCTCCTCCAGCATCTCAATATCGTAATTCGTGCGCTGAGCTATACGCTGAGCCTCTATCAGCATATCACGGTCTTTGAAATACTTTATGCGCTCGTCAAGCTCCTGCTTTATATCCTCTATCGAATCGCGCATTTTATCCCTGCCGACTATATAATGTGTGGCGGGGAAAACTGCGGCGTGGCTGAGGCGGCATATAACCTCGCCCGTTACCACGTTTATCTCGCTGATACGGTCTATCTCGTCGCCGAAAAACTCTACGCGCAGAGCGGTATCGGTATTAGCGGCGGGGTATATCTCCACCACGTCGCCGCGCACGCGAAATTTGTTTCGCGAAAAATCTATATCGTTGCGTTCATACTGTATGCCCACAAGCTTTGCGACAAGCTCGTCGCGCGAGATCTCCATGCCGGGGCGCAGAGATACCACCATCGACTTATACTCCTCGGGGTCGCCGAGGGAGTATATGCAGGATACGGAAGCGACGATGATAACGTCACGCCGCTCGGCTATCGCGGTGGTAGCGGAGTGGCGCATTTTATCTATCTCATCGTTTATCGAGGAATCTTTTTCTATATACACGTCCTTACTGGGTATATACGCCTCGGGCTGGTAATAATCATAATAGCTGACGAAATACTCCACGGCGTTATTCGGAAAAAACTCGCGAAACTCGGTGCAGAGCTGCGCCGCAAGTATCTTATTGTGCGCGAGGACGAGCGTAGGGCGGTTTACTCTGGCGATAACGTTTGCCATAGTAAACGTCTTGCCCGAGCCTGTTACGCCGAGCAGGGTCTGCTCTTTCATGCCGCTGTTTATGCCCTCTACCAGCTTATCTATCGCC
>DBEZOM010000183.1:0-15905 GCA_048252855.1 Ruminococcus sp. | reverse complement strand
GTCTTGGACAATGCAAAGGACGCGGCGGAAAATACCGAAAAATCACAGTTCAACGAGGGCAAAAAGCTTGCATATTATGAAATACTCGACACTATCAAAAATGAGCTGACTGTTCGGGATATTGACGTAAAACGTTTCGGGCTTGACACCGTACTGGAAGAACTGCTTTGACACGAAAATGCCCCTTGACCGCTCCTCGCACTGCGTGAGGGCGGATTTTTTTATGCTCTCCGTCAAGCTAACGAACCAAAATCTCTCCTGATCGCGCACTTCCCTGCCAAAACTGCCCCGCTGTTGCACGCTTTTTGTCTAAAAATACCCGAAAATCTTGTAATTTGGCGAAAAACGCTCTCTGCATGGGTGCGATAAGCGTGCGAAATATCGGCGGTATGTCAATTGAAATCTCTCTGCGCGCGGGATATAATAGAAGTATAAGGCGGGGCGCAGGGCTCTGCCATACTATTATAATACTACAAAGGAGAGATATTTTGAGAAAGACAGACATAAACAAACTTAAAGAAAGCTTCGACTTTTTACAATATCTGCAAGAACGCTACGGCTTCAAGACGGCGACGGAGGGCGGCGCGCAGGTGATACGGCCTTGCCCGATATGCGGGTGCGAGGACGGCTCTTGCAAATACTTCACCGACTCACGCTATTTCATATGCCACAACTGCGGGACGAGCGGCGACGTGCTGGCGTTTTTGCAAAAGGCGGACAGGCTCAGCGAGCGGCAGGCGGAGGAGCGGTTCAGAAAGCTTTGCGCGGACGACATCGCGATAACCGCCCTCTCAGACATAGAGAGCACGCAGACCGAGTGGCTGTGGTACCCCTACATACCGCGCGGCAAGATAACCCTGCTGACGGCTGACCCCGGTACGGGCAAGACCTTTTTCTGTCTGTATCTGGCGGCGGCGGTGTCTTGCGGGCGGCCTTTTTACGGAAGCGGTATGCCCTACACCGAGCCGCAGAGGGTGCTGTATCAGACGGCGGAGGACGGCATTGCGGACACCATAAAGCCGCGTTTAGAGCCAATGCAGCCGAATTTCAGCAACATAATGGTGATAAGCGAAGACCAGTCGCAGCTTTCGCTTTCGGACGAGCGCATAGAGCGTATAATGCGGCGTTACAGACCCGCGCTGATGATATTTGACCCCTTGCAGGCGTATTTGGGGGCGGACGTAGATATGCACCGTGCCAACGAGGTGCGCCCCGTGCTCTCGCACATATCGCATTTGGCGGAGAAGTACAGGTGCGCGGTAGTTTTCATAATGCACAACAGCAAAATGTCGCAAAATCAGGCGCTTTACCGTGCGTTGGGGTCTATCGACATACCTGCGGTGGCGCGAAGCATGCTCGTGATGGGCAAGAACCCCGAGAACCCCTCGCAAAAGGTGCTTTGCCACGAAAAAAGCTCGCTGGCGCGGCATGGGCAGAGCATATTGTTTGAGGTAGCGCCCGAGCGCGGGGGAATACTGTTTCAGGGGTTCACACATCTCACGGCGGACGATGTGCTGAGCGGTCGGCGGGAAACGCGCGAGAAGCCGAGCGTGACGAAAGACGCGGCAAGAGAAGCGCTTTTAAAGCTATTCGGCGACGGCGAGAGCGTGGAATTGAGCGCGGTTGAGGAGTTGGCTGAGGAGTTGGGGTGCAGTAGACGAACTATGTATTATGTCAAAAACGAGCTTGCAATTCAGAACGTAACTGCGTATGTAAACGGTGAAAGAAAGACCTTTTGGCTTACTCCCGAAACAGATAAGAAAAGCTTTGTAGAGTCGCTAAATGCAGAGAAGCAGAGTGCAACCCTCTAAGGACAATTTTCTTATTTTGCAAACTGCCCCTAAATGCTCGTATTTACTGGGTGTTTAGCACTTTGCAAGGCTTATACATTTGCACTGTGCAATTTGCAAACTGTTTTGCACCGTGCACGACTAAGGAGCGTGCAAAGTGAGTTTACCCAGCAAAATCAAGGGTTTGCGAGCACTTTGCAAAATAACTTTATTGACTGCGCCCATGCTTGCAAAGTGGGGGGAAATATGATATAATACACTTACGCAAATATTTCAGAGAGGCCAAGCAAAATTTAATACTTTCTTAATCATTTTCCCCTCGATAATTGTAGAATAGCGGCGCAAAATGCTGTATAATAAAGATGTATAATTTATTTTTGACATTGGGGGAGAATATATGGAAAGCTTGAAACAGCGCATTATCCGCGACGCCGTTGTCAAAGAGGGCAACGTGCTGAAAGTAGATATGTTTTTGAACCACCAAATGGACGTTGCGCTATTTAATGACATCGGCGAGGAGTTTCACCGCCGCTTTGCCGACGCGGGCGTTAATAAAATTCTCACGATAGAGGCTTCGGGCATAGGCATTGCCTGCATTGCCGCCCAGCATTTCGGCAACTGCCCCGTTATCTTCGCCAAGAAAACGCTCAGCAAAAACCTCGACGGCGAAATGCTCGTCACGCAGGTGAAGAGCTACACTAAGGGCGTTACATACGACGTTATGGTCGCGAAAAAGTTTCTCGGCAAGGGCGATAGGGTGCTTATTATAGACGATTTTCTCGCAAACGGCTGCGCGCTCATGGGGCTTATCGACATTGTGAAACAGTCGGGCGCTGAGCTTGCGGGCGCGGGCATCGTGATAGAAAAAGGCTTTCAGGTAGGCGGCAAGCACATTCGCGAAAGCGGCGTGCGGCTGGAGAGCCTCGCCATAATCGACTCTATGGAGGGCGGAGAGATAAAGTTCAGGAATTGACGCATTAGGCGTTGATATATAGAAATGGAGGAATATAATACCATGAAGAAAAGACGTTTACTGGCGCTTCTGCTTGCAGGCGCGCTGGCAGTGGCGGCATTTACAGGTTGTACGTCCGCTAAGGACGAAGCCGCTAAGAACGAGAGCGCTTCCACCGCCGAGCTTACCCTCGACACCGTGAAGATAGGCGTTATCCACAACGGCAACCCCGCAAGCGGCTCGGGCTACTCCTACACCCACGACCAGGGCATAGTAGGTATGCAGAAAGAGCTTGGCCTGAAAGACGACCAGATAGTAAGAAAGAATAACGTAGACGGCAGCGACCCTGCGGCTACCGAAACAGCTATCCGCGAGTGCATAGAGGACGGCTGCAACATCATCTTCGGCACAAGCTGGGGCTATATGGACAAGATGGAGACTCTCGCTGAGGAGTACCCCGACGTATACTTCTGCCACGGCACCGGCTACAAGAGCAATGGCAAGAATTTCAACAACTACTTCGGCAGAATTTATCAGGCAAGATACCTTTCGGGCATAGTTGCCGGCATGAAGACCGAAAGCAACCTCATCGGCTACGTTTCGGCTATGGGCAGCGAAAACTCTGAGTGCACGGGCGGTATCGACGCTTTCGCAATGGGCGTTTATTCTGTTAATCCCGACGCTAAAGTATATGTAAAAGTTACCAACAGCTGGTACTCCCCTACTGAGGAGACCAACGCGGCTAAGGCTCTGCTCAGCGAAGGCTGCGACGTAATAGCTCAGCACTGCGACACCCCGAACCCCCAGCTTGAAGCCGAAAACGCAGGCAAGTGGGGCATAGGCTACAACTCTGACATGAGCAAGGACGCGCCCAAGGCTACCCTTACTTCGGTAGTTTGGAACTGGTCGGCGTACTACACCTATCAGGTAAAGCAGATAGTAGACGGCGAGTGGAAGTGCGAGAATTACTACGGCGGCATGAAAGAGGGCTTAGTAGACATCGCTCCCCTCAACATGGACATCTGCACCGAAGATATGCAGAAAGCGGTAGACGAAGCGCGCGAGAAGATAGTAAGCGGCGAGTTTGGAGTATTTGACGGCGTTATAGAAACGAACGACGGCAAAACAGTAGGCGAAGAGGGCAAGACCCTTGACGACGCTACCATTACAGGCGGCATAAACTGGTACTTCAAGAACGTCGAAGTTAAGTAAGCTCTCCAATTATTTCATTATTTTTTAAGCGTGGGCGGCGCAGACGCTCTCATATCGGGAGAAAAAGCGCCGCCCTATTGTTTATTTTTGCAATTTGTTTTTGCAATGAGAATACGGCAGCGGGGCTGTTTTTACACGGCTGATATTTACCGCCGCCGATTTCTGATGGCAAAATCATAACACACACTATCACACTAAAGGAGCTGAGAATATGGGCGAAGCAAACTCTGCGGGCGGGATAGCCGTACAGTGCAGCGGTATAACCAAGACATTTGGCAGCGTGGTGGCGAACGACGATATAAACTTAGACGTGCGCTACGGCGAGATACTGGCGCTGCTGGGCGAAAACGGCTCGGGCAAGACTACGCTTATGAATATGCTTTCGGGCATATACCACCCCGATAAGGGAACTATATACATCTCGGGCAAGGCGGAGAGCATAAACTCCCCGCAGGACTCTATCGCGCTGGGAATCGGCATGATACACCAGCACTTCAAGCTTGTAGACGTATTCACCGCGGCGGACAACATAGCCGCAGGCACAAAGGGCAAGCTGAAAAGCAAAGCCGCCGTGCGCGAAGAGATAAAGCGCATATCGGAAGAAGTTGGGCTCGAAGTAGACCCCGATAAGAAAGTTTACAATATGTCGGTAAGCGAAAAGCAGACGGTAGAGATAATGAAAGTGCTCTACCGCGGCGCGAAGATACTTATACTTGACGAGCCTACGGCGGTGCTCACCCCGCAGGAGACCGAGAAGCTTTTCCGCATACTGAAAAATATGAAAGCCAAAGGCAGGGCGATAATCATAATCACCCACAAGCTCGGCGAGGTAATGGAAATATCCGACCGCGTAACTATCTTGCGCAAGGGCAAGAGCGTGGAAACGGTAAATACTGCCGAGAGCAGCGAGAAGCAGCTTACCGAGCTAATGGTAGGCAAGGCGGTAGAGCTTTCGATAGACCGCCCCGCCCCGCAGAACGTGCAGCCGATACTCAACGTAGTAGACCTCACCGTGAAGAACGCAGAGGGCGGCACGGCGCTGGACGACGTAAGCTTTGTGATAAACCGCGGCGAGATACTCGGCGTTGCGGGCATTGCGGGCAGCGGACAGAAAGAGCTTTGCGAAACCATAGCGGGTCTGCAAAAGATAGAAAAAGGCGCAGTGCTCTACAATAAGGAAAACATCATCGGCAAATCGCCCAAAGAGATTATAAACCTCGGTATCAGCATGAGCTTTATCCCCGAGGACAGACTCGGCATGGGGCTTATCGCTTCGGCAGGAATGACGGACAATATGCTGCTAAAGACTTACAAAAACGGCAAGAGCCCCTTCGTAAGCCGCAAACCCGCCCGCGCCCTCTCAAAAGCGCTGATAGACGAGCTGGAGATAAAGACGCCATCTACCGAACAGCCCGTGCGTATGCTCTCGGGCGGAAACGTGCAGAAAGTTTTGCTCGGTCGCGAAATTCACAGCGAACCCGACCTGCTGATAACGGCTTACCCCGTGCGCGGTCTGGACGTAAACTCATCTTACCAAATATATGCACTGCTAAACGAGCAGAAAAAGAAAAACTCCGCCGTGCTCTTCATCGGCGAGGACTTAGACGTATTGCTGGAGCTTTGCGACAGGATAATGGTGCTCTGCCACGGCAAGATAATGGGCATTTGCGACGCAAAACAGCTCACAAAGGAAAAAGTTGGCATGATGATGACAGGCGCAACGCTTGAGGAGGTGCTCGGAAATGGCTGAAAACGCAACAAAAGAGCCGCTGATACGCATAGCGAAGCGCGCTGAGAGGTCGAATAAGCAGAAGATTATCCTCCGCCTAATCTCAGTGCTTCTCGCGATATGCGCGGGCGGTGTGTTTATACTGATACTGGGCAAGAACCCTATTTCTTACTACGCTAAGATGGCGCGGGGTGCATTCATCGGCAAAAACGCCGCCGACCCCTTTATGCCCTTCCGCGAAACGGTGAAGATAATGATACCCCTGCTCATCTCCTCGCTGGGCATTACGCTCGCGTTTAAGATGAAGTTTTGGAACATCGGCGCTGAGGGTCAGATAATCATGGGCGGCATATGCGCTTCCTACTTCGCGCTTTACCACTACGACCTGCCGCACTACCTGCTCTTCCTGCTGATGTTCCTCGCGGCGATGATAGGCGGCGGACTCTACGGCGTTATCCCCGCGATATTCAAATCGAAGTTCGATACCAACGAAACGCTCCTCACGCTCATGCTAAACTACATCGCGCTCTACATCATCGACTGGCTGACGAAAGGCGCGTGGCAAGACCCCGAGTCGAAAGGCTACCCGAAGATAGCTACCTTCGACCTAAACGCATGGCTCGACTCTATGGGCGGCATACAGATAGGCTGGGTGATCGGGCTGGTGCTCGTCGTGCTCGTGTACATTTACCTAAAATATACCAAGCAGGGCTACGAGATAACGGTAGTTTCCGACAGCCACGCCACGGCGCGCTACGCGGGCATGAACCCCGGCAGGATAATGATACGCACTATGTTCCTGAGCGGCGCTGTCTGCGGAATCGCGGGCATGGTGCAGGCTTGCGGCACTGAGCACACCCTCTCTACCTCGGTAGCGGGCGGCGTAGGCTTCACCGCGATAATAGTCGCATGGCTCGCGAACCTCAACCCTTTCAGCATACTGGTAGTTTCGTTCCTCTTCTCGGTGCTCGAAAAGGGCAGCACGGTAGTTTCGTCAGAGTTCAACCTCTCGCCCTACTGCTCGCCCGTATTGCAGGGCATAATACTTTTCTTCGTGCTCGGCTGCGAATTTTTCATCAGATACAGATTTATAATCAGAGGGGGTAAGAAAAATGGATAAACTGGTAGCATTTTTGGCTCATGCGGTGTACATGGGCACTCCCCTGCTCTTCGGCACGCTCGGCGAGATACAGAATGAAAAGTCGGGCCACCTCAACCTCGGCGTAGAGGGTATAATGGCTATGGGCGCTTGCGCAGGCTTTATGACCGCCTACAAAACTGGCAGCCTATTCCTCGCGATACTCGCGGCTTTCGGCATGGGTATGCTCGCTTCGCTGATATACGCTTTTCTTACCATAACTATGATGGCTAACCAAAACGTTACAGGTCTTACCATGACGATATTCGGCGTAGGCCTTTCAAACTTCATCGGCGAACAGATGATACGCGCTTCCGCCGAGGGCAAGCTAAAGCTTTCAGACGGTGTTATGGCGGCGCTGAAAAATATCGAGATACCCCTGCTGCACAAAATTCCCGTGCTCGGCGAGGTGCTCTTTAGCCAAAATATTTTCACTTACCTCAGTATTATAATTGCCATAGTGATGTATATTTACCTTTATAAGACAAAGATAGGCCTCAACCTGCGCACCATCGGCGAGAACCCCGCCGTAGCGGACGCCGTCGGCATAAACGTCGCGAAGTACAAGTATATAAACGTGCTCATCGGCGGCGGTATCTGCGGCATTGGCGGCGCATTCTGCTCGATGATAATCGGCGGCGGCGTTTGGATGGAAAACAGCGTGAACGGCCTCGGCTGGATAGCGGTAGCGCTGGTAATTTTCGCCGTTTGGAACCCCGAAAAAGCCATCTACGGCGCGTATATTTTCGGCGCATTCATGGTGCTGAAATACTATTTCCCGAAGAACATCGGCTTTACCGTGCCCGAGTCGCTCTTCGATATGCTGCCCTACCTCGTGACCGCGCTGGTGCTGATCTTCACATCGGTAAAGAAGTCGCGCGAGCGTTCGCAGCCCGCCTCCTGCGGTATCAACTATTTCCGCGAGGAGCGTTGACAGACGATTTACACAATAGCAAAAGCGCCCTGACTTTTACATCGGGGCGCTTATTTTTTTTACGAATATGTCTTTTCGGCGGGCGGGACGTACATGGTGTGCACAAATTTATCGTCCTCCACGCGCGTGAGGTCGGTGCCGTAGGGCAGGTCAAGGTATTTCACTATCGCGGGGTCGATGTTGCAGATGGTGTTCAGCGAAGCTATCTCGATGTTGAATGGGTCGGCGAGGTACTCGGGCGTTTCGCTGCCCGCCAGCATAAGCCAGCCGCTCTCGTTCATCTGCGAAAGCTCGTTGTCGTCCATCAAAAAGCGCTTCATAAAGCCTACCCGCTCGCCCTCGCGCGAAATTTTGCGGCTCACGGCGCAGCTTCTGCCGACCTTTTTCAGCTTGCCGACGAGATAGTTGGTCTCTTGCATCAGCAGCGGGTCGTCCGCACCGCTTTCCATATCCTTGCAGACGTTCTCCCGCTCGGGGTCGTACACCGCGCTGATGTGCGGCATTAGTTTTACCAGCGCCCCCGCCCCACGCGCAAGCTTGTAGTCCATCTCCTGCTTGTAGATAGGGAACATTTGGTAAAATACCACCGACTCCCCGTTCGGCAATGGGCAGCGCAGCGCACCGTCCGGCGCTTCCTGAATGTTTATCAGCAGTACCGCCTGCTGCTTCGTGTTCGGCGCGAGGGGGCTGCCGTCGGATACCATGTGCCCGTACCCGAGCCATGTGTCGCGCTCCAGCGGCAGGCGGGCTATGCTCCGCATTTCCTTAGTTATCCAGCAATGCCGCTTGTCGGGGCTGGTCGGCTGCCAGTCGGGCGGCATATACATCACAAGTTCCGCGCGCTCGAGCTGGTCGTTTTTCAGCTCGGGCGGTATGTTCATCTTGCGCGCGCCCATGCCGACGGTCACAAGCGTGTAAAAATCGCGCTCGGGCGTGGGCTTCACCACAGCTATGCCGACCTTTATGCCCTTCGGCGAAGGCTCTACGAGGAACGAATCGGGCTTGCCGAAGTATTTTTCTATGTGCGCGATCACGGCGTTCTTCTGCTCCTCAGTGTAAAGGTCTGCATTATCTACCAACATATAGTGGAGCGTTTCGTAAAAATCCTTCGCTTCGTCGTAATTTTTCAGCCGCTCCGCCATGCTCTCGTCGCCCGACTCGAAAATATCTTCCATAAAGCCGAGCGCCTCTATCTTCTTGCCCTGCGAATACATCACGCGCGCCAGAAGGTACAGCCAGTTCGGGTCGCCCAGACCGCGCTCGTAATACCGCGTCAGCAGCGCTTCGGCGGCGGTGAAAAACCGCGGGTTTTTCTCATCGCCCATGCTGTTAAAGACCCCCGCCAGCAGGCATGAAAGCTCGTAATCCTCGCGGCAGTCGCCCGCGCAGATGAGCGCGTCGGCGGCGTCCTCGTACTCTTCTTTTGCGATGAGCGCGTTTACACTCTCTATCAGCTTTTCCTTTTCTTTGCTGTCAAGCATAGCTCAGCCTCTCTTTCTTGTAAAAAATAGCCCGAAGCAGCGTTCGGGCATTTTCTGTATCTAAAGTTATCAAGATATTCCGAGGAACTCGAAGTAGTTTTTCTTCGGCATAGTCGTAATCTTCGACTGTTTCAGCGAGGACTCGGGGGTCAGGCGGAACTGTATCGCCAGCACGTCGTCCTCAGTTACCACCCAGCCTACGTCGGGGACGATGCCGCGCGTGCCGTTGCGGGTGATGGTCTTGCGTATGCCCTTTTGGTTGAGCGAGAAGAATTTTAGGTTTATGTCCTGTCCGTTCGGCACTACGTATATCTTCACGCAGCCCTTGTCGCTGTCCTTAACGTCGCTGATGTAAAAGCGGTATCTGCCGTCGGGCGAGATGGTGTTTTCCTCGTCCACTACCTCAGCCAAATGGCCCATTTCGTTCTTGTAGTAGGAGTACACGGAGGTATCTTTATCCAGATATGGGTTGAGCACCGTTTCAACGTCTGAGCCGCCGAAGAGCATATTGCAGACAACGTATGCAACTATTCCCAGTACATACAGCAGCAGGTAGATAGTGCCCATTATAACTTTTACAGATTCGTTAGTGCCCGCCGCGAAGAACATCACTATCGCCACGATGAATGGCGGGATTATCAGCACCCAGTTGCCGTTTCCGATGTTGAAAAGCAAGAGGAAGAAAACTATCGGCAGCAGCAGCACGCTGATAAGCTTCGTCATAAACATCTCTCGCGTGTAGATCATCAGCAGCATGAAAACTATCGAAGCGCCCGCGTATATCACT
The DNA here is from genome assembly GCA_048252855.1 of Ruminococcus sp. Taxonomy (GTDB): domain Bacteria; phylum Bacillota; class Clostridia; order Oscillospirales; family Ruminococcaceae; genus YE71. The sequence continues at coordinate 5,882 of DBEZOM010000183.1, read as the reverse complement.
AGGAATGGCGCCATTTTATCCGACACAAATTCCAGATCGTACAAGAATGTGGCGTAGGTCAGCAGCGTGATAACTGCCGCGTAAGCCACGGTAAAGACCGAAACGCAGCGCTTTACCCAAACATCGTTCATTATCTCTTTCATTCCACAATTCCTCCCAAATAGAGCTTTCGGCGGGTCAATTTATGATAACGTCTTCGCCGCCGCTCAGACCGCTAAGGATCTCGGTCTGTTTATCATCTTCTATGCCCACCTCTACGTCCTGCTCTATCTTAGAGCCGTCTATAAGCAGGTTGACATACGTTCTGTCTTTAGATTTTTTTACAGCTTTTGAGGGCACTAAAACGGTGTCCAGCTTGGAGTAAACGTCAAAGCAGCACTGAACGCCCAGATCGCTTATGTCAGCGTCCTTATCGGGCTCGATGACGTAGGTGAATACCTTTGCGCCGCCCGCTGTGCTCTCTATAATGTCTATCACCTTGCCCTTTGCCGAAACAGTTCCCTGCTCCAGCTCGACTTTAGTGCCAAAATTTACATTTTCAAGCGCGTTGTCGTAAACATCGCATACCAAATACTGCTGCGAATGGTCTGATACCACGCCGAAAGACTGCCCTGCCGTCACCTTCGCCCCCTCGACGATGATATTCTCAGCGCCGCGCTGGTCGTCGATGTTGTTGGCAAAAGATGTCTTGCCATCGGTGCGGAAAACGCCGTCGCATGGCGCGTAGACCTTGTAATCTTCGAGCGAATCTTCCAAATGCTGATATTCAAGCTGCTGAAGCTCCAGCTCGGTGCGCGCAAGCTGTATCTCGTTAGCCGAGCCGCCCTCGTTGAGCAGTGTGTTCACAGACTTCTGCGCCTGATCTATATACAGCTGCTTTTCCGCCAACTGGTCGTCCAGATCGTCCGAAACGAGTGTGCAGAGCAGGTCGCCCTTTTTCACGGGGTCGTTTTCCTCCACGCTCACCGACTCGATCATGCCGTCTATCTTAAACGAAACTTTTTCGTAATACGGGTAATCAAAGCGGCCATCAACGTAGTATTTCTGCGAAATATCGCCTATCTCGGCTTTTTCAGTTTTATAATCTATCTTATCGGTCTGGTAGATGGGCACAACTATCTCTTGCTGATCGTCCTTAGACGCGCAGCCGACAGCCGAAAACGCCATCGCGACCGCAAGAAGCAGTGCGAGTTTTTTCATAAATTGAACCTCTCAAACAAAGTCCTCAGCTTATATTATTATACCATTTTAAACGGCTCGGTGCAAGCGAAAAAACATATATTGTAGACCTGCACAACAATATTTGACTTATTTTGTGCATTTGCGACAATCTAACAAATGAACGATTATTGAATTGGAAAGCAAAAAGCCTTCGTCCGTCAGCGAGAAGCCGCCGTTGTGAAACTTCGTGAGCCCGTGTTTTTCCAGCTCGTGCGCCTCCGCAAAAATGCTCTCGGCCGTATCCCTGCCGCTACGCCGCGCAAGCTCGTCAAAGTCCGCGCCGTCGCTCAGCCGCAAGGCTAACATCAGGTACTCCTCAAAGCGGTCTATGTCCTCCTCTATGAGTACATTTTTTTGTACATCTGCCGTCACAAAAGCCTGTATGTCCGCGGGGCAGGCGGTGCGCTTTTCGTGGAAGTCCGAGTGCGCCGATGGGCCTATGCCTATGTATTTTTCCAGCTGCCAGTATTTCATGTTGTGCCGCGAGCGGAAGCCCTGCTTCGCGAAGTTTGAGATCTCGTAGTGCTCAAAGCCCTTGTCCGCCAATCGCGCACACATCGTCAGATACAGCTCGCTCATTAGGTCGTCGTCCGCCACTTGCCCGCGCACCGCTTCGCAGTCAAAAGCCGTGCCCTGCTCTATTTTCAGCATATACGCCGAGAGGTGGGTTATCGGCAGGTCGGTCAGCCGGTCAATGCTCGCCGTCAGCGAAGCCGCGTCCTGCCCCGCAAGCCCGAGCATAAGGTCGCAGGAGATGTTCTCAAACCCTGCCCGCTGAGCCGCAAACACCGCCGCGTAAGCCTTGTCCGCGTCGTGCAAACGTCCCAAAAACCGAAGCTGGCTGTTGTCCGCCGACTGCACACCTACCGAAAGGCGGTTGACCCCCGCCGCTCTGTACCCCGCAAGCTTTTCGTAATTCAAACTGCTGGGGTTGCCCTCGAGCGTTATCTCGGGAGAATGTAAGTGTACGTTTTTTTGTACACTGTCCAATATATCGTACACCTGCTCAGCCGTCAGCAGTGAGGGCGTGCCGCCGCCGAAGTAGACTGTATCCGCAGCAATATCAAGCTCTTTGAGCGCCGCGACGTTTCGGCAGACGGCGTTTACATACAGCTCGGCAAGCTCCGCCGAATACGGCTTTGAGTAAAAATCGCAGTAGGGGCACTTGCGTATGCAGAAAGGCACATGAATGTAAAGTCCTGTCATTTATCGTCGTCCTCAAAGGCGTTCTCTATCGCCGAAGCGGTCTTTTCGCTGTCAGACTTCAGTTTGCCCGCCGCCTTTGCTAATCCAAATCTGGCAAAATATATGACGTATGAGATCATCAGCAGCAGAAATGCGCTGCCCCAGTAGCGCGCCCACTCGCTCAGCGAAAGCTCGAAGTACACCGAGTGCCCCTCTATCCAGCGGCGGACGGCGGGGTGTATCGCCAAGTAGCCGATGAAGCTGAGTATCACCGAGGAAAAAACGTATGAGGTAACGCCCAGCATAGCGCTTTTCAGGCTGAGCGAGGAGAATTTCGCGCCCGCCCATACTGCCCATGCCGCCACGAGGAAGAGGGCTATCCCCTTCGAGATATTGGCGTAAACTTCGCCCAAAAGCGGCAGAGCGACCGCCGAGCCTAATGCAAACCCGATGAAATACTTCATTGCACGGTCGAGATCTTTCATTTTATTTCCTTTCTTTGCTATATCTATCAGTTGTCGTCCAGCTTGAGCACCGACATGAAAGCTTCCTGCGGAACTTCTACGCTGCCGAGCTGGCGCATACGCTTTTTGCCCTCTTTCTGCTTCTCCAGCAGCTTTTTCTTACGGGTGATGTCGCCGCCGTAGCACTTCGCGAGAACGTCTTTGCGCATGGCTTTTACGGTTTCGCGCGCGATTATCTTGCCGCCTATCGCCGCCTGTATCGGCACTTCAAACATCTGGCGGGGGATATTTTCTTTCAGCCGCTCGCATATCTTTCTGCCGCGTGCGTAAGCGTTGTCGGCGTGGACTATGAACGAGAGCGCATCCACAATATCGCCGTTTAGCATGATGTCGAGCTTCACAAGCTTGCTCGTCTGGTAGCCCATCATCTCGTAGTCGAACGAAGCGTAGCCCTTTGTGCGGGATTTCAGCGCATCGAAGAAGTCGTAGACTATCTCGTTCAGCGGCAGCTCGTAGTGCAGGTCAACGCGGTTTTCGTCGAGGTACTCCATATTCTTGAAATTGCCGCGGCGGTCTTGACAAAGCTCCATAATATTGCCGACGAACTCGGGCGGAGTGTAAATGTCAGCCTTTACCATAGGCTCTTCCGCCGAAGCTATCACGGCGGGGTCGGGGTAATTCGAGGGGTTGTCTATCATAACGGTAGAGCCGTCGGTGAGGTGCACCTTATAGATAACGCTCGGCGCAGTGGTGATGAGGTCGAGGTTATACTCGCGCTCCAAACGCTCTTGGATTATCTCCATATGCAGCAGACCGAGGAAGCCGCAGCGGAAGCCGAAGCCCAGCGCGGCGGAAGTTTCAGGCTCGTAAGTAAGCGAAGCGTCGTTGAGCGCCAGCTTATCCAGTGCGTCGCGCAGGTCGGGATATTTCGCGCCGTCGGCTGGGTAAACGCCCGAATACACCATCGGGTTGACCTTTTTGTAGCCCGGCAGCGGCTCTGCGCAGGGTGCGTCGGCAAGGGTAACGGTATCGCCCACGCGAGTATCGCCTATATACTTTATAGAAGCGGCGATGTAGCCGACTTCGCCCGCGTGCAGTTCGCCGATTGGCACAAGGTCGGTAGCGCCCATATAGCCCACCTCTACGGTCTGGAAAAGCGCGTCAGTCGCCATAAGCTTTATAGTATCGCCCGCGCGCAGAACACCCTGCATAACGCGAACGTAGATGATAACGCCCTTGTACTGGTCGTAATAGCTGTCGAAGATAAGTGCCTGCAAAGGCTCGTCATCGCTGCCCTTCGGCGCGGGAATATCGGTGATAACGCGCTCGAGCACCTCTTTGATATTCACGCCCGTCTTAGCGGAAATGCGTGGTGCGTCGAGGGCGGGTATGCCTATGACGTTCTCGATCTCCTGGCAGACCATTTCGGGGTCGGCGGAGGGCAGGTCTATCTTATTTACAACGGGCAGCACTTCGAGGTCGTGCTCGATAGCAAGGTAAGTATTGGCAAGAGTCTGCGCCTCTATACCCTGCGAAGCGTCCACGACGAGCACTGCGCCCTCGCAGGCGGCAAGCGAGCGGGATACCTCGTAATTAAAGTCAACGTGGCCGGGGGTGTCTATCAGGTTAAAGATATAGTCCTCGCCGTCGTCAGCGTGGTATTTAAGGCGAACAGCGCGTGCCTTTATAGTAATGCCGCGTTCGCGCTCGATGTCCATATTATCTAGAAGCTGGTCTTCCATATCGCGCAGGGCGACAGTTTCGGTAAGTTCAAGAATTCTATCGGCAAGAGTAGATTTGCCGTGATCTATATGAGCGATAATGCAGAAATTGCGAATATTTTCTTTTTTGATTATCTCCGCCATAAATTATACCTCCGATGATGAATATACATTATTTATTATAGCATTATTACGGCGGTTTGTCCATACAGAAATTATGAATTTTTTAAAGCGGCGAAGAAATATGGCGAAAGGGCTTGACAAGAGGGCGAAGATATGGTAAAATAGATACATTGTGAATATCACAGCAAAAATGCGGGTATGGCGGAATTGGCAGACGCGATAGATTTAGGTTCTATTGGCAACACCGTGCAGGTTCAAGTCCTGTTACCCGCACTGCAACTGCACACCGATTTTGATACAATGCGTTATCAGAATGGTGTGCTTTTTTTCTATCCGAAAACCCTTGATTTTAAAGGCTTTTCTGCAATATTTAACGAATAAAGGCTCTGAGCTGACCTAAAATTGGTTTTATCAGAGCCTTTTCATTTTTCACACTATACATTTTAACATTTTAACGAAAGGTCATCGAGGGGGAGCATAAGTGACATAAAATTACTTTTTGCATTTACCTTTTTCGATTATTTTCGAAAGAATATCTCGAACACCAACTTCATATTCGTTAAAATCATTTATATTGGTGTCTTTCAGCCATAATTGCCCCTCTCCAACATTTCCACGGTGCTGTCCTGAAGAATAGTAACGATTATTTTTAACCTCATCACTTGAAAGCACCCAGTAGCGTATAACATCACGCCATACAGCGATCCAGACAAAAACATCACAGCAAGCAGGTTTGATTTGTTGGAAATTCATATCAAAGCCATAGTTTGAATCACTTGAAAGTGCTTTAATGATCAAAGAATCTCCGCTTTTTCTGCGGACTGCCCTTGAAGCCTTTACTTCAATTTTTATGCCGTCATACCAAAAATCATATTGACCCGAATAATCGGGGTCAAATAACGTTGACGGACGTTGCAATTCCGGCACAACTTCATTAAGATGTCGCTGTGCCCACGTTTCACCAAATGTGCGTGGTGCTGTGATTTCAAAAACATACAAGTATTTATTGCGCTCCAAATACCTATTGCGAATATCAAGATATTGCTGTAATGTTATCGTATCTGTTCCTATCAAATGGCTGATAATATATTCAAACTTATTGAATGGATAAACAGAATACAGGTTATCTAAAATTTCATCGCTTAAATTATATTTGCCACCGTTTGCC
>DBEZOM010000182.1:0-17132 GCA_048252855.1 Ruminococcus sp. | reverse complement strand
ACGTTTGAAATGTACGAAAGCTACCGCGATAAAGACGGATTTGAGCAAAACGAAATGTGGTTTCAAGACCTTGACGGCGACGGTACGCCTGAACTCATAGTCGGCGGCTACGGAATGCGCGTAAACGAGCCTGAGCAGCATTTCTTTGCGGTATACAACAAGAGCGGGTCGGTAGAGGACGGACTGACTACCTTGTGGACTGCGCGCCGCGACTATGGGCACAAGGCGTTCACATTGCAAGCTTATAAAGACTCTTCGGGAAACCTCAGTTTTGCGGACGGTGAGCTTTATGAATACACAAGCTCAGGCCAGTCAAGCGGCGACGGCGCATACGGATTATACACCTTTACATTCGGCAATTCGGGCAGCTGGACGAAATCAGAAGAAAAATTCTATTTCACAAAAAGCTCAGACAGCGGAAGCGACGTTTACAACAGCTTTAAGGTAAGCGGAAGCGACGTTGACGCAGGCAAATTCAAAAGCAGCTTCAACAGCTATTTCAGCGGAAAAACGCCGCTGAAAGCGAATGTGAAAACGATACTTCTTACCGACTACAAGAGCATGACGCAGGCGGAGCGCGAGCAGGCGCTAACCGAATCGTACAATGCTTTCAGTTACAAAGAGGACAGCAGCATATCTGCACCGCTGAGCGACATGGTGAACAGCATTTCCGAAAAGGCGGAAGAGCCGAAAGCCGACAGTTCGTCTGAAAAGCCTTCGGACAATTCGCAGGAGCAGAAGCAAAATACATCAGACCCGTTCGCGGTATACGCCGACAAGCTTGCGAAGCTTTATGCGGAAAAGAGCGGGCCTTCGCCGTATTACTATGTGGTAGACCTTGATCTTGACGGCAATTACGAGCTTGTTTGGATAGACGAGGGCGGGGCTTCTGCATCTGAGGCAAGAGTTTTCAAGGCAGACCGCTCGGGAAATCTCGCCGACCTCGGAACATTCAACTGCGGAGGACGTGCGCAGCTGCTTTATTCTTCCTACTACGGCTGTTTCGTGACGGATTATCTCTCGACCGACGTCAATGACAATTACGAGAACATCGAGTTCATCAACAAAGTAAGCGTATCTTCGGGAAAAGTCAGCACCGAAAAGGTGGCTGAAACGTCGATGAGCGAGAGGGACGCTTACGGATTATCATCGCCGACAGCGGGATACAGCTATGACGGAGGCGGCGCTGATGAAGTCAAAGCGCTTGCCATGAGCAATCAATTCTGACAAGTGGATATTTTTACGCCGCAGGGCCGAGGGGTCGATGACTCGGAGGGGACTGCGGCGTTTTTTTGTGCCGCCACTTGCCCTAACCCCGCGAATATGTTATAATAAACATACCCCCACAAAACCTCAAAAAAGGACGACCACACAAAAATGACCCTACAACAACTAAAATATTTCACCACCGTCGCAGAATGCGGCAATATCACTGAGGCGGCGGAAAAACTCTTCATCGCGCAGCCCAGCCTTACTTCGGCTATCCATAGTCTGGAAAATGAGATGGGCGTTACCGCTTTTATCCGCTCGAATAAGGGCGTTGAGCTTACCCGCGACGGCGAGGTGCTGCTCTCTTACGCGCGCCAACTGCTTGAACAGGCGGACGTTATGACTGAGCATTTTCGCGGCGAACACTCGCAGAAGCCGAGGTTCAGCGTTTCCTGCCAGCATTATTCGTTCGCCGTGAACGCTTTCGTTGACGTTATCAGAAAATACAACGCCGATACTTACAGCTTCACCCTGCGCGAAACGCAGACTTACGAGATAATCGACGACGTTTCCGTCGGCAGGAGCGAGATCGGCATACTCTACCTCAGCGAGCATAACGAATCCGTGCTCTCAAAGCTGATACGCAAGAACGACCTCACGTTTCAGCAGCTTTACTGCGCCCGCCCGCACGTCTTTATCTCCTGCGAACACCCACTCGCCGCTAAGACCACGATAACCACCGCCGACCTCGAGCCTTACCCCTATCTCGTTTTCGAGCAGGGCAAGCACAACTCGTTCTACTTCTCGGAGGAGTTTCTCAGCGCGCTGGAGCTGCCTAAAAACATCATGGTGCGCGACAGAGCCACACTTTTTAACCTGCTCATCGGCTTGAACGGCTTTACCGTCTGCTCGGGCATAATCGACTCTGAGCTGAACGGCGAAAATATTATCGCCCGCCCGCTCGACTCAGACTGCGAGATGCGCATAGGCATAGTTACCAAGAAAAACGCCGTGCTCAGCCGCTACGGAAAATGTTACCTCGAGCAGCTAAAAGTACATCTGCCGATAGATTGAAACTATGGACAATGCATAGTTAAAAGTATTTTACTATCTGCGCTATCCGTGCTATAATATTATCACAGCAAACCGATAGGTATTATTTCAAGGAAAGAGGTAGTAAAAATGAGCAATATCAAGTCACCATACCGCTACGATCACGTCGGCAGTTTTCTTCGTCCTGAAGAGCTGAAAAAGGCGCGAAAGGACTTTAAAGCGCGAAAAGTCAGCAGGGAAGAGCTTACGGCTATCGAGGACAATGCGATAACCGCGCTCGTGGAAAAGCAGAAAAAGGCGGGATACCACATCATCACCGACGGCGAGTACAGAAGAGAATTTTGGCACCTCGACTTTATGTGGGGCTTTGAGGGCGTTGCTCACGAGAATACAGGCTCGGGCGTGCAGTTCAGCGGCGAGCTGGCGGCGCTTGACGACACATATCTGGTCGGTAAGGTCAAGGCTGCCCCGCACCCGTTCGTTGAGTACTTCAAGTTCTTAAAGCAGTTTGAGGACGAGCAGACCGTCGCGAAATACACGATACCCGCGCCCGCGCAGACTTTTCAGCAGATGATAGTTCCGCAGAACATCGAGCAGACGAGGAAATTTTACAGCACCAACGAGGAGCTTATTCAGGACATCGGCGCGGCATATCAGGCGGTGATAAAGCAGTTTTACGAAGCAGGCTGCCGCAATTTACAGCTCGACGACTGCACATGGGGCGCGGTAGTGGGCGACGCCGCGAAGCAGAGGTACGAGTCGCTCGGCATCGACATCGAGGACGTGAAAAAGCAGCTTTTGGAGGTAAACAATCTCGCTTTGGCGAACAAGCCCGCCGATATGGTGATAACTTCGCACATTTGCAGGGGCAATTATCACTCTACATATTTTACCAGCGGCCCGTATGACTCGGTAGCCGATTACGTTTTCGCGCACGAGAACGTTGACGCGCTGCTGCTGGAGTATGACGATGAGAGGAGCGGCGGCTTTGAACCTCTTGCAAAGGTCTCGCCCGACAAAAAGGTGGTGCTCGGACTCATCACCTCGAAAACGCCCGAGCTTGAGGACAAGCAGGCAGTGATCGCGCGCATACACGAAGCGGCGAAGTATATCCCGCTCGAAAGGCTCTGCCTCAGCCCACAGTGCGGCTTCGCTTCCTGCGAGATCGGCAACAAGCTGACCGAGCAAGAGCAGTGGGCAAAGCTCGCGCTCGTAAAGGAGATAGCCGAGGAAGTTTGGGGATAACCGACTAAAACATCTTTCAAATTTGGTGAATTACACGTTTTGTGAAAGGGCAGGGAAGAGATCTCTGCTCTTTTTCTTTTGCCGCTTGACTTTTGCGCATTGAAGTGATATAATATGAGTAAGCATATGCAAACTGCTTGACAGTCGGGAAATTTTATGCTTTGATACGGAGGTTTGAGAAAGATGAAAAAGAAGTTTTTTGAGATCGAAAAAGATGGTTTTTACGGTACATATTATGAAAACCCGAATGGCTCTGACTGCACTATGATAGGCCTTTTCGGCGACGACCCTAACGACTACATGGCGAAATGCGGTGCGAAATGGCTGCATAGCAGGGGCGTGAACGCTATGTGTATGTCGCCCGGCAAAAAGAATTACAGCCACGTCAATTTTCCGATAGAGCGCATACAGACCGCTATCGACTGGCTGAAAAGCCACGGCTCGCGCAAATTCGGCATAATGGGCATGAGCACTGCGGGCATGGATTCCATCGCCGCCGCTTCGCTGCTGCCAGACCTCACGCTGACTTTCGGCATCACCGCGAGCGATTTCGTTTGGCAGGGCTTCGAGCAGGGCAAAAGGGACGGCTGCAGCGAGTGGCCGATACCGAACAGCTCGACGCTTTCTTGGCAGGGCAAGCCGCTGCCGTATATGCCTTTTATTTACGAGCACCCCGTTTACTGGCAGAAAATAGAGGAGGAAACCAAAGGCTCGGGCGATATAGAGCGCAGCACCTGCCTTTTTATCGACTCAGAAAAGGCGCACCCGCTGACCGAGGAGCAGATGATAAAGATCGAGAATATCAAGGGCAAGCTTATCCTCGTAGGCGCGGACGACGACTCGTTCTGGGAGGCGGGCAAGTACGTTCGCCGCATGGACAAGCGTTTGCAGGAGCGCCCGCACGAGTGCGAGTACGAAGCGCTGGCGTATGAGCACGGCACACATTTCGTCCTGCCCGAGTCGATGCTGCGGCTGGCGCTGCCTTTCGGTCTGAAATTCGTGATGCGCTTTATTTTCAAGGCGGCTAAGGATTATCCCGACGAGTGCGAGCAGACCCGCAAGGACATCGACAGAAAGCTCTCCGCCGCTCTCAGACAGTGGGTAAAAGAGTAATATCTAACGTTTATAAACAGCAAAAGCTCCGCTGCGGATTTACCCGTAAGCGGAGCTTTTTTGCGGTGCGATCATTTTCTCTTGAAAAGCGAGAAGCCCTTTTTCTCGTAAGGTTCGCGCGCGGCGGATACGAAGGTGTAGCCCGTTTTCTCTACCGCGTCTTTCAGCTTATCGTCGCTGATGTCCTCTTCGGCGATTATCACCGTTTCGCCCTTTGCGTGCGAGGACGTTACTTTCTTTACGTTAAAATTCTGGCGCATGGTGTCGTTCATGTGTGATTCGCACATTCCGCACATCATTCCGTCGATCTTTACAGTTATTTTTGTCATGGAAAATTCCTCCTTAAATGCACGTTAGCGCATACTAACTTCATTTATATTATACCACAACACTGGGTATTTGGCACGGGGCAACCTTGTAAATAATTATGAGATAAAAATTTAATACAAAAAAGCGGGAGCTGTAAAAAAGCTCCCGCAAAATTTGCAGTTTATGCAGTTATCAGATGGAGGAGTGCTCCTTAACATACTTGATAACGTCGTCAACGGTGGTGAACGCCATAGAAACGCAGGTGTCAGCGCAGCCGTAGTAGATAGCAATTCTTCCGGTATCCTTGTCGCAGAGAGTAGCGCAGGGGAAGGTAACGTTCTGAACGTCGCCAACGCACTCGTAGATCTCCTGCGGGCTGATGAGGTATTCAGCACATCTGTACTTAACCTTCCAGGGCTCGTCGATGTCGAGGATGCAGGCGGAGAAGCTGTAAACAAAGCCGTTGCAGCTCTCGAGAACGCCGTGGTAGAAGCAGAGCCAGCCCTCAGAAGTCTCTATCGGGATCGGGCCTGCGCCTATCTTCTTGGACTCCCAAGCCTTGAGGGGGCCCATAACGTGTCTGTGCTCGCCCCAGTACTTCATATCAGGCGACTGAGAGATGTACATATCGCCGAAAGGAGTATGGCCGCTGTCGGAAGGACGCGAGAACATCAGATACTTGTCGTTTACCTTTCTGGGGAACATAACGCCGTTTCTGTTGAAAGGCAGGAATGCGTTTTCGCACTGATAGAAGGTCTTGAAATCAAAGGTGTAGCCAACGCCGATGGTGGGCTTCCAGCCGTAAGCGTTGCACCAGGTCACCCAATATCTGTCCTCGATCCAGGTAACGCGGGGGTCGTAGCCGTAGCCCCACTGATTTACCTCTTCGGTAGACTTGTCAGCCTGTACGAACTCGATTCTTTCAGGATTTATCTTCCAGTTGATACCGTCCTCAGAGAAGCCTGCGTGCAGCTCCATGTTTCTGACCTTATCGTCTACACGGAAAACGCCTGCGAACTTGCCCTCGAAAGGAACAACAGCGCTGTTGAAGATAGAGTTGGAAGTGGGGAGAAGATTTCTGGGGATAATGGGGTTAGCATTGTATCTCCATACTACATCGTTGCAGCCCTCGGGCTTGTCCTGCCAGGGCATATTAGGAATTGACTGACCGTTGATGATTTCTACGCTCATTGATAAATTCCGCCTTTCATAAAGATTTTTTGTCCGCGCGCCGTGCTGCTAAAAAGCTCGCCGCCGCGGTAATTTTCATAAATTTTCGGGCGTTTTTCCCGCCTATAATATTAAACCACAAAATCACAAAAATTTCAAGCCCCTTATTTTTTTGAAAACGTTTTATTTCTGACTGTAAACGTATTCTTGACCGATTTAATAAAAAGTTTACAAATCGGCGCAGCGGTGCGATGCTTACTAATTAGCAAGTATGAATATATGAAACATTTATTTTCTTATCTGACCGTTTCCGTTTATCAGCCATTTCATGGTAGTCAGCTCGCGCAGACCCATAGGGCCTCTGGCGTGCAGCTTCTGGGTGGATATGCCTATCTCAGCGCCAAGGCCGAATTCGTCGCCGTCGGTAAAGCGGGTAGAGCAGTTGACGTACACCGCCGCCGAGTCCACCCTCTTTTGGAACTCCTCAGCCGAGAAAAGGCTCTCGGTAACTATGCACTCGCTGTGGCCCGTGGAGTATTTCGCGATGTGCTCTATCGCTTCGCCAAGGCTGTCTACCACGCGGATAGAGATTATGTAGTCGAGAAATTCGGTCGCGAAATCTTCCTGCGTGGCGGGCTTTACGTTCTCCTCGCCGAGTATCATGCGGGTGAGCGCGCAGCCGCGTATCTCTACGTTGTGCTTGTCAAGGCGCGCTTTCAGCTTCGGCAGGAAGTCCTCAGCCACGTCGCGGTGAACTAGGCAGCTCTCTACCGCGTTGCAGACCGAGGGGCGCTGGGTCTTGCCGTTGTCCACTATGTCTACCGCCATATCGAGGTCGGCGGTCGCGTCAACGTAAACGTGGCAGTTGCCCGTTCCTGTTTCGATCACGGGCACGGTAGCGTTCTTCACTACCGACTGTATCAGCTTAGCGCCGCCGCGCGGGATAAGCACGTCGATGTAGCCGTTAGCCTGCATCATCTCGAGCGCTATGCCGCGGTCGGTGTCCTCCACCAGCTGGATTATGTCCTCGGGGAAGCCCGCGAGGGCTACGGCTCTGCGCATTATCTTGATAAGCTCGATGTTTGAGTTTATAGCCTCTTTTCCGCCGCGGAGTATCACGGCGTTGCCGCTTTTAAGGCAGAGGGCTGCGGCGTCGGCGGTAACGTTCGGGCGCGCTTCGTAGATTATGCCGATAACGCCCATAGGCACGCGCACTTTGGTTATCCTCATGCCGTTCGGGCGCACCTCTCCGCCCATCACTTCGCCCACGGGGTCGGCGAGCGCGCAGAGCTTTTCGCAGGCGGCAGCCATGCCCTCTATGCGCTTGTCGTCAAGGCGCAGGCGGTCTTGCATTGATTCGCTCATGCCGCGCGCAGCGGCGTTTTTAAGGTCGATCTCGTTCGCGCGCTTGATGTCGGCAGCACCCCTGCGCAGGGCGTGCGCTATTTGCAGCAGCGCTTCGTTTTTCTGCGATGACGAGGCGTTCGCAAGCTCGCTTTTGCAGGCGCGCGCCTTTTCGCCCATTCTCTCGATGTAGTTCATCGTATCAGTCCCTTCTATACCTTTTATAATTATACGTCAGTTGGCGGTGAATTTCGTTCCCGTCGGCACGCCGTCGAATATCTTGTAGAGATTTTCCGGCTCGCGGCCGTTTACTATCACCATGTCTATGCCGTTTTTCGTCGCGATCTCCGCCGCGTTTATCTTCGTTATCATTCCGCCCGTGCCCAGTTTCGAGCCAGCGCCGCCCGCCAGCAGGCGTATTTCTTCGTTTATCTCGTCCACCTGCGGTATCAGCTTAGCGTCGGGGTGGGTGTGGGGGTCTTTATCGTAAAGTCCGTCGATGTCTGACATTATTATCAGCAGGTCGGCTTTCGCGATGGTAGCCACCGTAGCCGCCAGCGAATCGTTCTCGCCGACCTCAAGCTCCAGCTCGTCTATCGCCACGGTATCGTTTTCGTTCACTATCGGTATAACGCCCATCTTTATCGTCTGCTCGAGGGCGTTTTCAACGTTCTTGCGTCTGTCCTCAAGCAGTACATATTTCGTCAGCAGCAGCTGCGCCACCGTTATCGAATATTCGGAAAACTGCTTGTCGTAAAGGTACATCAGCTCGCACTGGCCCACCGCCGCGCACGCCTGCTTTGTCGGCGTGTCGCTTGGGCGCTCAAGCAGACCCAGTTTCGCCATGCCAAGCCCTATCGAGCCGCTTGATACCAGTATCACCTGATTTCCCGCGTTTTGGATGTCGGCGATTATCTTCACCAGTTTTTCCACACGGCGTATGTTCAGCCTGCCAGTTGTGTGCGTGAGCGTTGACTTGCCCAGCTTTATCACTACGCGCTTTCCCATTTTATTTTCCACAAAAATTCCTCTTTTCGTCAGCTATTCCTTTTCTTTCAGGCTCGGGTCGATTATGTCTGAATTAAACACCCGCACGCGGTCGTAAATGAAGTCGATAAATTCGCCGCGCTTGTACATCTCTTTCAGCTCGGCGGGCGTTACCAGCCGAAAATCCACCGTTTCGCTCTCCTGCAAGCGTATATCCGCCGCCGAGAAGTTGCCGTAGTATACATAATATTCCATTATCCCGTGCCAAGGGTCGCGCAGCAGCGTGCCGCAGTAGGTCAGCTCGCTCTCTTTCGCGCGCAGCCCCGTTTCCTCAAAAAGCTCGCGCACCGCGCCCTGCCGCGCCGTTTCGCCCGCCAGCACCGAGCCGCCAGAGATCTCCCAAAGCCCGCCGTGCGATTTCGCGGGGTGGCGCTTTGTTATCAGCAGCCTGCCCTCGGCGTTGACGGAAAGCACGTTCACCGCCAGGTGGTACTCCTCCGCGCCGAGCGTTTTTCCGCGCTCGATAGTCCTGCCGAGGGGGTGCTTCTCACGGTCATACAAGTCCCATAATTCCATTTTTTATCCCATCTTTATAAATATATTAAACTAAGCTTTTCACTTGTTCACAACGTTTATAGGCTCGCCGTTTATCCAAGCTTTCAGATTTTCCGCTACCTTTTCCAGCAGCCTTACGCGCGTTTCTATCGGCGCCCAGGCGATGTGCGGCGTTATCGCGCAGTTTTTCGCTCCGCGCAGAGGGCAGTCCTCCCGCATAGGCTCGTATGTCAGCGTGTCAAGACGTGCGCCGCCAAGCTTGCCGCCATTGAGCGCGTCAGCCAGCGCCTGCTCGTCGATAAGTCCGCCGCGCGCCGTATTTACCAGCAAAGCGCCGGGTTTCATGAGCGCGAGCGTTTCGGCGTTTATCATCTTGCCGTTTTCGGGGGTCAGCGGGCAGTGCAGCGATACGGTATCGGATATGCTCAGCAGCTCCTCCAGCGTGCAAACGCGCGTGCCGTCCGTAACCTTTTGCGGCGAGCGGGTGTACGTCACGACGTTCATGCCGAAAGCGCGCGCTATCTCAGCCGTCTTTCTGCCGATGTCGCCGTAGCCGATTATGCCTAGGGTCAGCCCCGCGATCTCAGTGGTAGGTATATAAAAATATGAAAACAGCTTGTAGTTCACCCAGTCGCCCTCGGCAACTGTCTTTTTATACTCCGCGACCTTGTTGTAGTAGTCGAGGATAAGCGCGAAAGTGTGCTGCGCCACGGCGTTTGTCGAGTAGGCGGGCACGTTGCAGACCACCGCTCCGCGCTTGCTTGCCGCCGCGAGGTCAACGTTATTATAGCCCGTCGCGAAAAGTCCGACGTATTTCAAATTCGGGCATTTGTCGAAAACTTCCTGCGTGATAAGGCATTTGTTGCATATCACGGCGTCCGCGTTGCCGATAGCTTCGGCTACCTTTTCATTCGGCGTGTACCCGAATACCGAGCTGTCCGCGAGCGCGGTAATGCCGTCGAGCGAAACGTCGCCGCGGGTAACGGTCTCCGAATCAAGTATCACCAGCCTGATATTTTTCATCTGTGCTCCGCCTTTCATTCGTCGTCCGCGTCGGAAAAAGCGTTGTCTACTATCTTTTTATCCTCGGCGGTCTGCGCTTTTTCGGCGGCCTTGCGGCGCTCTTCGGCTTCGTCAAGCTCGGCGTTTTCGGCAGCTTTCATAGCTTTCTGCGCGCGTGTGAAGCTTACATACAGCACTATCGCCGCAGCGAGCACCGCGGCTTCGGCTATCGCGAGTATGCCCACCGCCGATGACGACCGGCAGAGCGAGGTCTGCGTAATGAATGTCAGATCAAAAGCTATCATGAGCATGAGGTAGTGCCAAGAGCCGCGGCGGTAAAACTGCATTAGGTATACCACCGTAGCGATTATGCAGAGAATGAAATGTATCTTGAGCGGCAGCGGCGTGTAAACGTTTTGCAGCCCCTCGGTAACTGTTGCAAATATCTGAGTCAAAATAAAAGACCTTCTTTCAAATCATATACTTTAATTATATAGCATAGTGCAGTGTTTGTCAAGAAATTTTTAACGGATAAAAAACGTCCGCAGAGCTTTTTGTGCCCTGCGGACGTGTATATCAGCTATTAAGTTATCTCAGCTATCAAAGCTCGATTATTACCTTTCCGCCGCAGGAAGGATTAACTTTTACTTCCTTGTCGGTGTTGGCAATCTTAACGGTAAACGCCTTATCGGTATCGGTGTAGCTGCACTCGATTATGTTGCCGCTGCGGGCAGCGGTAAGCTCGAATACCTTGTTCGCTTCGGTATCGTAGATAGGCGCGGAAGCGGTCTTGCCGTCCTCCAGCTCGTAGACGGTGAATACTGCATTGTTGAGGTAATCGTACTCTACGTCGCTGCCGAAGTCGCCGTATGCGATTATGCTGTTGGGCTTAGCGAGCGCGGGTATCTCGAAGTAGCTGCACTTGTGGGTGTACCACTTGCCGCCCTCGAATACCTTGCCGGTGATGATGTCAGTCCACTTGCCCTCGGGAACGTAGTACTGAGCTATGCCGTCCTCGTTGAGGATAGGCGCTACGAGTATGTTGTCGCCGAACATATACTGGCGGTCGAGGGTGAGGCAGGTCGGGTCGTCGGCAAAGTCGATGACCATAGCTCTCATTACAGGAACGCCTACGGTGTGGGTCTTTATAGCCTGCGCCCAGATGTAAGGCATCAGCTTGCCCTTCAGCTTAGCGAAGAAGCGCAGTACGTCGCAGGACTCTTCGTCAAAGAGCCACGGCACGCGGTAGCTCTGGTTGCCGTGCAGACGGCTGTGGGAGGAGAACATACCGAAAGCCGCCCATCTCTTGTAGATGTCGGGAGTAGCGGTAGCTTCAAATCCTGCCATATCGTGCGAGGTGTAGCCGAAGCCGGAGATGCAGAGCGAGAGGCATCCTCTTACAACTTCTGCCATAGAGTTGTAGTTGCCCGAGCAGTCGCC
Organism: Ruminococcus sp.; assembly: GCA_048252855.1. Classification (GTDB taxonomy): domain Bacteria; phylum Bacillota; class Clostridia; order Oscillospirales; family Ruminococcaceae; genus YE71. The sequence continues at coordinate 5,705 of DBEZOM010000182.1, read as the reverse complement.
GCCCCAGTGTACAGGGAACTGCTGACCGCCTGCGGTAGCCGAACGTGCGAACAGGCAAGCCTTGTTTTCGCCGTAGTACTCTTTAAGTACGTTGAATACGCACTGGTTGTAGAGGTAGGTGTAGAAGTTGTGCATCTTTATGGGGTCGCTGCCGTCGAAATACTTGATGCCGCGGGTAGGTATTCTTTCGCCGAAGTCGGTCTTGAAAGTATCTACGCCCATTTCGCAGAGCGCGCGGAGCTTGGAAGCGTACCACTCGCAGGCTGCGGGGTTGGTAAAGTCAACTATCGCCATGCCGGGCTGCCACTCGTCGCACTGGAAAACATCGCCGTTTTCTTTCATGATGAAGTAGCCGCCTGCTACGCCCTCGTCAAAGAGCTTAGAGCGCTGGCCGATGTAGGGGTTTATCCATACGCAGGTGTGCAGGTTTTTATCCTTATGCAGTCTTTCGAGCATTGCGGGGGGATCGGGGAACTGGGTCTTGTCCCACTCAAAGTTGCACCACTCGAAGCCCTTCATCCAGAAGCAGTCGAAGTGGAATACCTGAAGCGGAATGTCGCGCTCAGCCATGCCGTCGATGAAGGAGGTGATAGTTTCCTCATCGTAGGTGGTGGTGAACGAAGTGGTCAGCCACAGACCGAAGGAGAATGCGGGGGGCAGAGCGGGCTTTCCGGTAAGGGTGGTGTAGCCAGCCAGCGCGTCGCCGATGTTCTCGCCGCCGAATACGAAATACTCCATGCTCTCGCCGGGAACGGTCATGGAAACCTTAGAAACGGTGTCGGAGCAAACTTCGTAAGATACCTTATCGGTGCTGTTTACGAACACGCCGTATCCGCGGGAGGATACGAAGAAAGGTATAGACTTGTAAGACTGGTCGGAGCATGTGCCGCCGTCGGCGTTCCAGATCTCTACGTTCGCGCCGTTTTTAACGAAAGGAGTGAACTTCTCGCCGAAGCCGTAGAAGTACTCGCCAACCGTGGTGTCAAACTGCTCTCTGATATATGTTCTGCTGGGGTCGGCAGGGTAGCTCCAGAATGTGTCGTCGGACTGTACCGCAAGCCTTGCCTGCTGTCTGAAAGCGCTCTCGAAAATAACGCCGGTAGATCTCCAAGCGCCGCCGGTGAGCCTTTTATCCTTGTAATAGAACTGGAAGCTCCAAGTTTCCTTAGAAACTACGAGCTTGGTGTCGCCCGTTACGAGCACCGCTTCCTTATCGGTGATGGTAACTTCGGGCTTGTAGCCGCCCTCGTTGAGCGGGAAGTGCGGGCCGTGGTCTGCGTAGCCCTTGTGGTGGGTGATGCTTACCTTTACGCAGTTTTCCTGAGTAGAAGTGTAGGCGATCTCAAGGTTCGCGCTGCCGAGCATCATAGCGCGGTTGTAAACTACGAAAGGAGTAGCTACAACGAGAAAACCGTTTTCGCAAGGCTCGATCTCAAAAGCCTGATTAGCGTAATTAACTTCGTAGCCTCTCTGATTGAGCCAGAATCCGTCTGCAAATTTCATAAGCTTTAATACCTCCGTATTTTTGTATTTGCCGCCCGATATAAAAATTTTAACGAACGGTATTGTTTTTTAATCAAAGCAGCATTTCTGCCGCTGTATATATTTTATATTAAAATCGTCCTAATTGCAATAGTAAAATAGTGATTTGTAGGTTGATTTTAATATATTGGCGGGAAATAAAGTAAACTTTTTATGAACTTGCAAATTTTGTATATAAAAATATGAAATAACATTATTCTATTGACAAATCCGCGCCCGCCTATACTTTATGAGATAATTATACTACACCCTCCGCCGCTTTGCAAGGGTTTTGTGGCTATCCGCACGCCCGCGCTGAACGATTTGTGCGGTTTTCACTAATTGCCGCGCCGATTTTAGGCATATCGCACAGCCGCGCTCATCTTGCTAATCTCGCTCACATTTCGCCCGCCCGCTGCATATACTGGGTGTGAGGTGATATTTTTATGTGTGCAATTTCAGGAATTATCCGCTTCGGCGGACTAGATACCGAACCCGCAGCCGCCGCGCGCAAGATGGTAGCCGCGCTGAAACGCCGCGGGCCTGACGACGACGGCTACTACATCTCGCCGAAAAGCGAAGCGCTGCTGGTACATACCCGTCTGGCCGTGATCGACCCCGAAAACGGCGCTCAGCCTATGCTTTACGTCGAGGGCGGCAGAAAACTCGCGCTGGTCTACAATGGCGAGCTTTACAATACCGCCGAGCTGCGCGCACTGCTGGAAGCGCGCGGGCATAAATTCTCTACTAATACCGATACCGAAGCGGTGCTGCGCGCCTACGCCGAGTGGGGCGCTGACTGCCTTTCGCGAATGAACGGCATTTTCGCATTCGCCGTGTGGGACGAAGCCGCCCGCAGCCTTTTCATCGCCCGCGACCGTATCGGCGTGAAGCCTTTTTACTATACATTATATAATGGCGCGCTGTACTTCGCTTCCGAGATAAAGGGTCTGCTGAGCTGCGGCGTGCCTGCCGAACTTGACGCCGAGGGCGTGCGCGAGATAATGCTGCTCGGCCCTGCAATATCTTGCGGAAGCGGCGTTTTCAAGGGCGTTTTTGAGCTGAAGCCCGCCGAGTGCGCGGTGTATGACGAGCGCGGTCTGCGCAAGCACATCTACTGGGATTACGGCTGCGAGGGCGGCACGAGCGAGAGCTTCGACGAGGTAAAAGAGCACGTCCGCAGCCTGGTGACCGACGCGATAACTAGGCAGACGGTCTCAGACGTACCGCTTTGCACATTTCTTTCGGGCGGGCTGGATTCGAGCTTAATATCCTCCGTAACGGCGCGCAGATTTGCCGAGCAGGGCAGGCGGCTGCACACTTTCTCGGTAGAGTACCGCGACAACGCTAAGTATTTTAAGGCGGGAAAATTTCAGCCGAACAGCGACGACGAGTATATACAGATAATGGCGAAATACTTGGGCACTGAGCACCATCGCGTTATCATCGACACTCCCGAGCTGGTGGAGGCGCTGTATACTTCTACCGAGGCACGCGACCTGCCGGGCATGGCGGACGTTGACAGCTCGCTGCTGCTTTTCTGCAAAAAGGTGCGCGAGTTTTCCACCGTGGCGCTTTCGGGCGAGTGTGCCGACGAGATTTTCGGCGGCTACCCGTGGTATCGCGATAAAGACATACGCATGACCGACGGCTTCCCGTGGTCGCAGTCCACCGCCTACCGCGCGGGGCTGACGCGGCGGGAATTTGTGCCGAACGAAAAGGCGGCGCAGGAGTATGTTTACGCGAAGTACCTCGACACCATCGGCAGGGCGGAGAGCGAGGGTCTGCCGCCGCTGGAAAAGCGTATGCGCGAGATGATGCGGCTGAATATGGAATGGTTCATGCAGACGCTTCTGGTGCGCAAAGACAGGATGTCGATGTACTGGGGGCTGGAGGTGCGCGTGCCTTTCTGCGACCACCGCATAGTAGAGTACCTCTACCGCGTGCCATGGGAGTACAAGGATTACCTCGGCAGAGAAAAGGGCCTGCTGCGCGAAGCTATGAGCAGTTGGCTGCCCGAAGAGGTGCTTTGGCGCAAGAAATCGCCCTACCCGAAAACGCACAACCCCTCGTACACCGCTGCCGTGCGCGAGCGCCTGCGCGAAGAGCTTTCGCAGACCCGCTGCCCCGTGCTTGATATTCTCGACCGCGGCGAGATAGAGCGGCTTATGCAGCACGGCGACCATGTTCAGTGGTACGGTCAGCTAATGAACGACCCGCAGATAATGGCGTATATCATACAGATAAACCACTGGCTGAAAATAAACAACATCGCCCTTGTGTGAACTGTAACTAAATTTCCAAGCGCAAATTTGGTATATATTTGACTAAAAATATCGGAATCGTGACTTGACATATGTGCATATCTATGGTAGAATGATTACAGAACGGTGACAAATCGCCGAGAAGTAAAAGACGGATAATTTAAAAAGATCTGAAAGGACAGATAAAAATGCAGGGAATTTACAAGAGAATAATAAGCGGCGCGCTCGCGGCGGCAATGCTGCTGCCCTCCGCAGGGCTTTACACATCTGCCGATACGGCGGACTATTCGCAGACGGCTGTTGTGCTTTCCGCCGGTGCGCAGGATATTCGCGCGGTGATAAACAGCTCGTACTCCAGCACGGCAAGCTCTGTTACCATAAAGTGGGACAGAATAAAGGGCGCGGCGGGCTACCGCGTTTACCGACTGAATAATAAGACGGGCAAGTACGAAAAGGTAAAGACCATTTACGGCGACGATGACGTGAAGTACAAAAACAGCGGTCTTGCGGCGAACACCCGATACACTTACAAAGTGCGCGCTTTCTTTAAGAACAAGGGCGTTACCACATGGGGCAAGATGAGCCTTGCCAAGCAGACCAGTACATCTCCCTCGGCAGCGCCGAAGCTGAAAAGCGCAGCGTCTGCGGCTAACGGCGGGCTGAAGCTGAAATGGGGCAAGGTAGACTGCGCGGGCTACGAGGTATACATCTACTCGCGGTATTCGGGCAAGTGGGTAATGCTCCAGCGCTATGATGGCGGCACGCGCACCTCGGCGATAGTTTACCCCGATTCGTGGGAATACGGCGGACTTACCGGCTACAAGATGATGGTAAGGGCTTTCTCAACCGACGCGAATAATGGCAGACGCCGCACCGCCGCCGGCAACAACATCACCTACTACGATATAAACACTATAAGCGACTACATGGGCTACGATATGTCCCGTTTGGGAAATCCCACAAAGTCCTCGGGCACTTCTTATCAGCTTTACAATACTCAGGGCAAAAAGACCACGAAGTCGGCAGTTTACATGACTGCGGCGGATAAGGCTGCGCTGAAAAAGTTCGCGAATGAGCATTTTGAAAGCGGCTGGTCGCCTGCGCAGAAAGCGGCTTACACCCTCAACTGGATAAACAAAAACGTAGAGTACGCTTCGGGCGATAAGTATTACAAGATAGCGGCAAAGGGCTACGCTGACGCTGTTTTCAACGAAAAGTTGGGTCAGTGCTTGCAGTACAACGGCGCTATCGTCGAGATGCTGGTATATCTGGGCTACGACGCGCACCTTGTGCAGGGCTACCGCGGACGTTCTACCAATGACAAGTGGCAGCATTTCTGGGGCGAGATAACCATTAACAAGAAAGACTACGTTATAGAAGCGGGCAACTACCAAAGCGACGGCGAATGGTGGTACTTGTGCACACCGTATTCGCAGGCGGGCGGCTACATCAAGAACGATAAGATGGTAACCAAATAATCTTAAAACAGCAAAAAATAAAGCGCACGGCGGTGAAAATTCCTGCCGTGCGCTTTTATATTTTAGCGGTTTATGGTTTAAACCATGAGGTTGCAGATGAGTTTTGCGAACTCTACGGGGTCTTCTACGTCAAGGCCCTCTATCAGGCGAGCCTGCGAGTAGAGCAGCTTTGTGTACTCGGTGAGCTTGTCCTTATCGTTTGCGTAAAGCTCTTTCAGCTTGCCGAATACGGGGTGGCTTGCGTTCAGCTCAAGGCACTTCTCAGCCGTTACCTTGTTGTTCTCGTTCTGCGGCATAGAGTTGAGCACCTTTTCCATCTCGATGGATACCTGACCCTCGGAAGAAAGGCATACGGGGTAGCTCTTTAGCTTGGTAGAAAGGCGAACTTCCTTTACCTTGCCGCCGAGAGCTTCTTTCATGAAGTCGAACATTTCCTTGCTAT
>DBEZOM010000181.1:0-4009 GCA_048252855.1 Ruminococcus sp. | reverse complement strand
GTTGTCAATAGTGTTTATCCACAATTATTCCGCATGAAAAAAAGCACTTTTCACAAAACAAAACGGAGAAATGTATCGCCGTGTGTAAGGTTTCATATTTTAATGTATGTGCGTGTTCAAATATCTAAAATGCTTTATTTTGAAAGCTTTTCGGCGGTAGCAAGCTTTACTGCCGATACGAATATTTCCATAGCCTTTTTCAGCTCTTCGGTGCTGGGGTAGGTGGGTGCTATGCGAATATTCTTGTCCTCGGGGTCTTTGCCGTAGGGGTAGGTAGCGCCTGCGCCGGTGAGCACAACGCCCGCCTCTTTGCAAAGCTCAACTATCCTCTTAGCGCAGCCGGGAACGCTGTCGAAGCTGATGAAGTAGCCGCCGTTAGGCTTTACCCAGCTGCCGATGCCGAGGGGCGCGATCTCAGTTTCAAGAGCCTCGATAACTGCGTTGAAGCGCGGCTCGAGTATCGCGCGGTGCTTCTGCATATGCGCCTTTACGTTCTCGAAGTTGCCGAAGAACTTCACATGGCGCAGCATATTCAGCTTGTCGTGGCCGATGGTCTGGATAGTCATGGTAGATTTTACATGAGCAAGGTTTGCTTCCGAAGCCGCCATTATCGCAACGCCGCTTCCGGGGAAAGTTACTTTAGAGGTCGAAGCGAACATATACACCATGTCCTCCTTGCCGTTCTTTTTCAACTCGTCGTACAGATTGAGCAGGGTGTCGGGGGTGTCGGTGAGGTGGTGTATGCAGTAAGCGTTGTCCCAGAAAATGCGGAAATCGCTTGCCGCAGGGCTAAGAGCGGCAATGCGGCGAACAGTGTCGTCCGAGTAGGTGATGCCGGTCGGGTTAGCGTACATCGGCACGCACCACATACCCTTTATGCTCTCGTCCTCAGCCACCAGCTTCTCGATCATATCCATATCAGGGCCTTCGGCGGTCATGGGGATATTTATCATCTCGATGCCGAAAAGCTCGGTTATCGCGAAATGTCTGTCGTAACCGGGAACTGGGCAGAGCCACTTGATCTTGCCGCAGTCTTTCCAAGGCTTGGAATCTTTGGAAGCGCCGAAATTGTAGCAGCGCGAAACAGTATCGTACATTATATTAAGGCTCGAGTTGCCGAAAACGATGACGTTTTTGGGGTCAACGCCCAGCATCGGCGCAAAAAGCTCCTTGGCCTCGGCAATGCCGTCAAGTCCGCCGTAGTTGAAATAATCGCCCGAAAGCTCCGCCGCGTCCTTAGAAGTAAGGCAGTCGAGCATGGGCATAGAAAGCGCGAGCTGCTCAGCGCCCGGCTTACCGCGCGCCATGTTGAGTTTAAGTCCGAGCGCCTTGTAAGCTTCATATTCCTTCTGAACGTCCTGCTTAAAAGCGGCAAGCTCCTGCGCGCTCATATCCGTAAGTTTCATCACAAAAAACCTCCATACAAACATCAATTGATCTACATTATATTATACTCCCGCCGTGCGCATTTTGCAAGTATTTTTTGTGAACTTGCAGAAAATCATCACATTAAACAGTATATCATCTGCAAATCGGCGCGTATTATGCAGTTTTTACAATGAATTTGACGGTGCAGAAAATCAGTGTGAATTTAATGACGGTCAAAAATGCAAAAACGCCGCAGATGAAGCTCTGCGGCGCGTGGGTTTTGTATCAGCTGCTGCGCGAGTGTCTGCGCAGGTATTTTAGGTATATCGCGTGGATAACGAGGGTCAGCAATATCAGCAAAATGCCGATCATCAGTGCGATGGTCTGCGCGGTGACAATGCGGTCGAGCGCGGTGTCGCAAAGGCCCGTTACCGTGCGGTAGATATAGTCGCTCTTGACGAAAAATCTGTCAAAGAAATGCGTTTTTTGCAGATAAAGGCTTGGCACGAGCACCAGCGTCGAAGCCGAGAATATCGTGCAGCCGAGCCAGTAAGGCAGGTCGCGCGGGTGGCGGCGGTCAACTATCAGCATCGCCACGAGGAAGATCACGGCTGCCGCGGCGCTCGCGAACGCGCCAAATCTGATGTAGCCCGCGTATGTGTGCACTTTCGACGCGAAGCTTGTTTTCGATAGGGTGTAGAGCATCATTACGTCCAGTCTGCTCTTTATCTGCTCCTCAGCGGTAGATATGGTATTCTCGACCAGCTTGTTATACTCGTCCTTGTCCTCGACCTTATCATGGTCGGTGTTTGCCTCGATGTAGTCGGTGATGTCTTTATCAAGCTGCGTGAAATCGTACTGCGGCTCGGGTTTCGCGGCGTTGGGGTCGGAAAAATACGCCAGCGAGTCGGAAAGCAGCTTGTACGCCGCCTCAGAAAGTTCACTTTTATCAAGGCTTTTAGTAAACACTTCTTTCGGTATGCCCGTAGGCGCGGAGTAGTGCTCAAAATAAGTGTTCAAGTCCTCGTAGATCGCGTCGGAAACGCCCTTGCTGCCCATCGCCTCAGAATAGATCTCGGGCTTCATCAGCACCAGTGAGAAGAACGCGCAGACCTCGAAGATCACTGCAAAAAGCGCGGTCAGCAGCGCCAGCACGATCATCGCGGGGTAGTGGTAAAGTCTTTTCATTCCTCCACCTCTTTCCATTCACGGTCGGTCAGCTCGCAGATCACGGCAATTCGGTACTCCGACATTCCGAGCATTCCGTTGTTCCAGCAGGTGTACATCGTCAGTCTGTCGTCGTTGGTCGGGCGAACGTAGGTCTGGTCGTCCTCGTGGAAGATCTCGATGTCGGTGACCATGTAGGTCTGCTTGACGTAAGATGTTTCCAGCGTCACCTCGTCGCCTTTCTTACATTTAGGCAGATTGTAAAAATATGTGTGGTTGTGACCCGCCAGCACGACGTTTCCGACATGGCCGATATAGACCGAGCCATTGTACCAGCCCGCGCCCTCGGCAAGAATGTCGTTTGTAGTGCCGCTGTAGACGGGAATATCGTTCATGCCCGCCGCTTCGCAGTTCAGCGTGGCGTACTTATCACCATAATATGGGTAAACCATGGTGTGCTTCTCGCCCGTAGCGCCGTCCTCGACCTCTTTTTTCTGAACAGGCGCGTTATCGTCGCGGTATTTATTTATAGTTCTGGCATTTTTTATGCTGTTGTCATCGTTGTTAAAAACGATGTTGACGTATGGTTTCGCGGCGGCAAAGGGCTTCGCGGCTGCCAGCGCGATGATCCCGAAAAGCAGTGCAGACATCAAAAAAGGTGTGAGAACAAAAGTTATCGTCCTCAGCACCCTGTTCGACGAAGTGCTTCTGCCGCGCTTTTCAGCCGATCTCTCAGCATCAAGACTGCGTTTTTTCATTACTCAACACTCCGAAATATTCTTTTTTGTCAAGGAATTATTCCTTGTTCTTTCTGGCAACTACGATGATGCCGGTAGCTGCGAGTACAACTGCAAGACCTGCGCCTGCAACTACGCCTGCGCTTACGCCGCCCTCAACTTCTCCGCCGGTGGGAGCTACGGGGTCGGTGATAACGGTCTGAGTTCCGCCGCCATTGCTGGAGCTGGAGCCGTTGCCGCTGGAATTGCTGTCAGTATTGCTGCTGTCCTTAGGCTTGATCTTAGCTTCTACGGTGTAGTCTTCCTGACCGAGCTTGTCGATGTCAACTTCTACATCGTACTTAGCGCCGAGGTCTACGAGAGTGCTCTTGATAGCGGCTCTGTCCTCAGCAGACCAGCTCTTGCCTACCTCTACCTTTTCATCTTCGGTAAGCTCAGCAGGGGTCTTGCCAAAAAGCTCCTGAGCCTTAGGTGCAACGTAGGTATCGCGAACGTTGTTGAGCACGCTGATCATGTAATCGTAATCGTCAGACGAAAAATAATCTGCGTTAGGCTCTAAGAAGTTGGAAAGTTCCTGTACGTTGGTAGCCTGTACGCCTGCGTCCTTGGCTGCCTGAACTGCGTCCTTATATGTTGTAGCAGACGCGGATACTGCCAGAGCAGAAGCTGCAACGGTTGCCGCCGCGATTGCGGAAATTGTCTTTAACATTTTCATTAGTTATCCCTCCATCTATTTC
>DBEZOM010000180.1:0-4260 GCA_048252855.1 Ruminococcus sp. | reverse complement strand
TTTTTTACTCTTTTTCCAGCAGTTTGAGGTAGCCCTTTATTATCTCTACGCATTTGGTGTAGTCCATGTCGCTGGTGTCCAGACAGATGTTGTAATTTTTAGCGTTCGTCCAGTCCCTGCCCGTGTAGTGCTTGTAATACTCGCTGCGTTCCTTGTCGGTGCGCTCGATTATCTTCTGCGCTTCCTTCTCGCTCACGCCGTACATATCCACTACGTTTTTCACAGCCGTTTCCATGTCGGAATACACGAATACTTTCGTAACGTCGCGCCTGCCGCTGAGTATAAAGTCCGCACATCTGCCGACTATGACAGCGGGCTCTTTGTCCGCAAGCTGCTTGATTATTTTCGCCTGAAAGTTAAAGAGGTTTTGGTCTGAGGTAAAGTCGCGGTGGTCGGGCGAGATCAGTTCGCCCTTGTAAACGCCGCCCTTGCGCAGAAAAGAGCCTTTCAGCTTCTCGTCCACCAGCCCGAAAAAGCGCTCGTTTATGCCGCTGTCCTCGCTCGCCAGCTTTATCAGATCTTTGTCGTAGTATTTTATGCCGAGGTCTTCTGAGAGCATTTTGCCGATGGTTCTGCCGCCGCTGCCCATTCCTCTTGCAATGGTAATGATCTGTGCCATGTTAGCTCACTCCTTATTCCCCTAAATATGCCTTTTTTACCGAATCGTCGTTCATAAGCTCGTGCGCGTCGCCCGAAAGCACTATCTTTCCCGTTTCCAGTACATACGCGCGGTCTGAGATCGCGAGAGCTTTTTTAGCGTTCTGCTCTACCAGCAGTACCGTAGTTCCGCGCTCTCTTATCATCTCAATTATCTCAAATATCTTCGATACCAGCAGCGGCGAAAGTCCCATTGAGGGCTCGTCCATCACCACTATCTTCGGCTTTGACATCAGCGCTCTGCCCATAGCCAGCATCTGCTGCTCGCCGCCCGAAAGCGTTCCCGCTATCTGCGTCTTGCGCTCTGCCAGTCTGGGGAAAAGCTCGTATACTTCCTCGATGTCTTTCGCTATGCCTGCCTTGTCCTTGCGCGTAAATGCGCCCAGCTTTAGGTTGTCGAGCACCGTGAGGTTCTGGAAAATTCGCCGTCCCTCGGGAACGTGCGCTATGCCCATTTCTACTATCTTGTGCGCGGGCGTTTTCGTAAGCTCTTTTCCGTCAAAGGTTATCGAGCCTGACTTCGCGTGCAGCAGACCCGTCAGCGTGTGCAGCGTAGTGGTCTTTCCCGCGCCGTTCGCGCCGATGAGTGCTATTACTTCGCCCTCGTTTACTTCAAATGATATGCCTTTCAGCGCGGCGATCATGCCGTAGCTCACATAAAGGTCTTTTACTTCTAACATTGCCATGTCTGCCGCCTCCTTTAATCGCCGAGATATGCTTTGATGACTTCGGGGTCGCTCAGTACGTCAGCCGTCTTGCCCTCGCAGAGCAGCTGACCAAAGTTCAGCACCGTCAGCTTCTCGCATATTCCCGAAACCAGGCTCATGTCGTGCTCTATCAGCAGTACCGTCATGCCGAACTGATCTCTTACCAGCCGTATCATGTCCATAAGCTCGGCAGTTTCGTTCGGGTTCATGCCCGCCGCAGGCTCGTCCAGCAGCAGCAGTTTCGGCTCGGTAGCCAGCGCGCGCGCCATCTCCAGCCTGCGCTGTTCGCCGTAGGGCAGTCCCGAAGCGGTAAGCTCCGCTTTGTCCTCCAGCTCGAAAACTTTCAGCATCTCCATAGCCTTTTCGTTCATCAGCTTTTCCATCTTGAAATATTTCGGCAGCCTCAGTATTCCCGTCAGCACGCTGTACTTGTAATGGTTGTGCAGAGCCACCTTTACGTTGTCCAGTACCGTCATGTCCTTGAAAAGGCGTATGTTCTGGAATGTTCTCGCTATGCCCGCGCGGTTGATCTCTATCGTGCTCTTGCCCGTGATGTTCTCGCCGTCCAGCAGTATAGTTCCGTCTGTAGGCTTGTAAACGCCAGTCAGCATATTGAATACCGTTGTCTTGCCCGCGCCGTTAGGGCCTATCAGCCCGTAAAGCTGCCCCTTTTCTATCGTGATGTTGAATTCGTCAACTGCGCGCAGTCCGCCGAATGATATGCCTAAGTTTTTTACTTCCAGTAAAGCCATTTTCACTCAGCCTCCTTTGCTTCCGCAGTTTTGCCGCGCTTAAAGAGCGCCTTGAATTTCTGCGTGTTCGCCTCTATAAATGCCTTCGATTTTTCGTTCGAGGTTATTATCATCATTACTATCAGTATTACTGCGTAGATCAGCATACGGTAGCTGCTTATGCCTCTCAGCATCTCGGGCAGCAGTACCAGTACCACCGCCGCGATAACGCTTCCGCGTATGTTGCCGATTCCGCCCAGTACCACGAATACCAGTATCAGTATAGAAAGGTTGTAGTCGAATTTTGAAGCCTGAAGCGTGTAGAAGTTGTGCGAATACAGCGCGCCCGCCGTTCCCGCAAGAAATGCCGTCAGCGCAAAGGTTATCAGCTTGTACTTTGTGATGTTCAGTCCTACCGACTGCGCCGCTATTACGTTATCTCTTATCGACATTACAGCCCTGCCCGTGCGCGAGTTGATGAAGTTGTAGGCGATGATGAGCGTCAGCAAAAGCATTATCGCGCCGATGAGGAATGTCGAGTCGTTCGGCGTGCCGCTTATGCCCTGCGGGCCGTTCAGCAGCAGCGTTCCGTCGTCCTCTAGGTTCAGGTTGCTGAGGCTTTTCAGCGATATGTGCACGCCCTTTGAGTCGTAGCCGACGTACATCGCCGCGAATACGTTCTTGATTATCTCGCCGAACGCCAGCGTAACTATCGCGAGGTAGTCGCCGTTCAGTCGAAGTACAGGTATGCCTATAAGTATGCCGAATATAGCCGCGAATATTCCGCCGATTATTATAGCGAGCGGAAAGCGTATCAGCGGCTGGGTTATGGTCTCAGCCGTAAGCTGCGAGAATACCGCGCTGGTGTAAGCGCCTACGCACATGAATCCCGCCTGACCTAGGCTTAGCTCGCCAAGTATGCCTACCGTGAGGTTGAGCGAAACTGCCAGTATCGAGTAAACGCAGAGCGGCACCAGCAGACCCGTAAGCATACTGGAAATGTACCCGCCCGAAGAGAGTATCTGCATTACCGCAAAAGCGATCAACACCATAGCGTATGTGATGAAGCTCTTTTTCGTCAGCGGAGCAAGCTTCTTTTTTGCGGCTTTATTTTCGTTTTTCACAAAATATCTATCCTTTCAGATTTATACTTTAAGATTTATACTTTTTCGTTTATCTTCTTGCCGAGTATGCCCGTCGGCTTGATGATGAGCACCAGTATCAGTACAGCGAAAACTATCGCGTCCGCAAGCTGCGGCGAGATGTAGGCTCTGCCCAGTATCTCTATCACGCCTATAAGTATGCCGCCGATCATAGCGCCCGGTATCGAACCGATTCCGCCGAATACCGCCGCTACGAATGCCTTTATGCCGGGCATAGCGCCGGTGGTGTTTTGCAGTGTCGGGTAAGCCGAGCAGAGCAGTGCGCCCGCTATCGCCGCCAGTCCCGAGCCTATCGCAAATGTCAGCGAGATGGTGCGGTTTATGTTTACGCCCATAAGCTCCGCTGCGCCGCGGTCTTCTGATACCGCTAGCATAGCTCGTCCGCTCTTTGTCTTGTTTATGAAAAGCGAAAGCCCTACTACTATCAGTATCGAGATAACGATAGCCGCCGATGTTTCGCCCGATATTACTATCTTTCCGTCAAAAAGCTTTATGCTCGGTACATTTACTACCGAGGTGAAGTTTACAGGCTTTTCGCCGAATATCAGCAGCGCCATGTTCTGTAAGAAATAGCTTACGCCGATCGCCGTGATAAGTACCGCCAGCGAGGTCGCTTGCCTCAGCGGCTTGTAAGCTACCTTCTCGATCACTATTCCCAGCAGCGTGCAGGCGATCACCGCCAGCAGTATCGAGATCCATGAGTTCAGCCCGAATGACGTCATAGCTATGAATATAACGTAGCCGCCCACCATGATAACGTCGCCGTGCGCGAAGTTCAGCATTTTAGCGATTCCGTACACCAGCGTGTATCCCAGCGCTATAACGGCGTAAATGCTGCCTAAGCTTATGCCGTTTATGAGGTTGTTTAGAAATCCCATTTAGAAAAACAGTCCTTTCCGCAGGCGGGCAAGCTTTTTTTCGCAGCTCCGCCTAAAATAATTATAATTTCAATTATATCATAATTCTTTCACTTTTGCAACATAATTTGATGAATAAAATAAA
>DBEZOM010000179.1:0-4684 GCA_048252855.1 Ruminococcus sp. | reverse complement strand
CTTACATTATAGCACGTTATTGCGAGATTTTCAAGTGCAGATGGAAACTTTTAACGAATTGTAAACATTGTTCATGCCGTGTAACTAAAGTCGGTATACATTTCACCGCTTTTTCACTAAAATATTGATTGGCGAACATATTTGTGGTTGACAAGTCAACTTGATGGTGGTATAATTATTACGTTGATTTATCAACTATCGGAGGTGAATGTTTATTGGATTGTCTTGACCATTTTGATTTTTTCGTGACTATGCTGATGAAAAATCATAAGAATGTTCAAAAGCTGCTGGAAAATATTCTGCCTGACTGCGGGCTGAAGCACGTTTCTATAATGTGCATACGGCTGATAAGCGTAAGCGAGAGCGGGCTTTCGGCGAGCGAGCTGGGCAGCATTTTCGTTTATGATAAGGCGCTTATCTCGCGCACGCTTCGCGATTTGCAGGAGCGCGGGTACATCTGCCGCAACCCCGAGGACGAGGGGCTTTCGCGCGGCTACCGAATGGTGCTGACCGAAAAGGGCAGAGAGCTGGAGGCGAGAATGTCTGAGGCTATCGGCAAACTGTCGTTGGCAGTTTCGGCGGGCATACCGCAGAGCGACATCGAAGTTTTTTACAACACCTCTATACGGCTCTCAGAAAATCTGGTAAAGTATGCAGAAGAGATGAAAAAAAGCGCGCGCGAAAACAGCGCGCAGCAAACCGACCAACTGAAACAGGAGGTATGAGAAGAAAATGCTTGAATTAAAGCAGATCAAAAAGGAATACCCTGCGGGCGACGGCGTGGTGCACGCGCTGCGCGGAGTAGATCTGAGGTTCAGAAAGAGCGAGTTTGTTTCTATACTCGGCCCTTCTGGCTGCGGCAAGACCACTATGCTGAATATAATCGGCGGCCTTGACCAGTACACCGACGGCGACCTTGTTATAAACGGCAGATCTACTAAAGATTTTAAAGACCGCGACTGGGATTCTTACCGAAATCACTCGATAGGCTTTGTTTTTCAGAGCTACAATCTTATCCCGCACCAAACGGTGCTGCAAAACGTAGAGCTTGCGCTGACCCTTTCTGGCGTTTCAAAGGCTGAGCGCCGCGAGCGTGCGAAAAAAGCGCTGGCAGATGTGGGTCTGGAGTCGCAGCTAAATAAGCGCCCCAGCGAGATGTCCGGCGGACAGATGCAGCGAGTAGCCATAGCCCGCGCGCTCGTAAACGACCCCGATATTATCCTTGCCGACGAGCCTACCGGCGCGCTGGATACCGTTACCAGCGTGCAGGTAATGGAGATACTTAAAAAGATCTCTAAAGACAAGCTGATAATAATGGTAACGCACAACCCCGAGCTTGCCGAGAAATATTCCTCGCGCATAATCAATATCCTCGACGGCGAGATAACGGGCGACTCTAACCCCCTCACCGAAGAAGAGTACAAAGCCGAGCAGGAAGCCGACAAAGCGCAGATAGAGCAGGCTAAGGGCAAGAAGGTAAAGAAGCCCTCGATGTCTTTCGGCACGGCGTTTTCCCTCTCGCTGAAAAATCTGCTCACCAAAAAGGGCAGAACTATGCTGACCTCTTTCGCGGGAAGCATAGGCATTATCGGCATAGCGCTGATACTCGCACTCTCGCAGGGCTTTACCCTCTACATCGACTCGGTGCAGGAAAACGCCCTTTCGGCTTACCCGCTGACTATCGAATCTAAAGTCATGGATCTCAGCTCGCTGATGGAAACCATGATGGGCAAGAGCAGCGCCAGCCAGGATCACAAAAAGGACGCTGTTTATACAAAGCCGATATTCCAAGACCTTGTAAACGCCATGAGCGCCTCTAACCAAAGCGAGAACGACCTCAAGAGCTTTAAGAAATACATCGACGGCGAGCTTGCGGACGACGATAGCGAGCTGCACAAAGCCGTAAGCGGCGTGCAGTATTCCTACGACCTCGATATGCAGGTGTACACCAAAAACGTCGATGGCGATATTATCCTTTCCGACCCCAACAAGCTCATGATGGAAATGATGCAGGAAGCTATGGGCGTAGATATGTCCTCGATGATGGATATGCGCGAAAGCTACATGAGCAGCTCGGGAATGGGCAGTATGTTCTCCACGCAGGTAGTGCTTTGGCAGGAAATGCTCGCTAACGATAACGGCGAGGGCATCAGCGACCTGCTGAAAGAGCAGTACGACGTAGTTTACGGCGAATGGCCTAAGGAGTACAACGAAATAGTGCTCGTGCTTGACGAAAATAACGAGCTGGACGACCTCACCCTATACGCGCTGGGTCTTGAATCGCACGACCAGATGAAAGACCTCATGGACGCGGCTATGAATCAGGAAGAGGCTAAGAAGAACGACGGCAAGTGGAGCTATAAGGATATTTGCGGTATGGAGTTCCGCACCGTGCTCGGCTCTGACTGCTACACTTACAATAAAGACACCAAAACTTACAGCGACCTCAGAAATACCGATACGGGAATGAAGTATCTTTACGATAACGGCATACCGCTGAAAGTAACGGGCATTATCCGCCCAAATGAGGACGCGCAGACCACTATGCTTACCGGCTCTATCGGCTACACCAAAGCGCTTACCGACTACGTTATCGAAAAGTCGCAGGATACCGACGTGGTAAAGGCCCAGCTCGAAAGCAAGGATACCGACGTGCTTACAGGTCTGCCTTTCAAGAGCGACGATAAAGAGCTTACCAACGAGGAAAAACAGCAGAAGCTTGCCGACTACATCGCGGGGCTCAGCGAAACCGAAAAGGCTGACGCATACGTCAAGATAATGAGCCTGCCTACCGATGAGGAGATAAACGCCCTCATCGAGCAGATGTCCGCTATGACCAAAGAGCAGAAAGAAGCTATGATAAAGCAGGCTATCGCGGGCGAAGCCGAGATGGACGAGGAAACGCTGAACCAGTACCTCGCTTCCATGAGCGATGACGACTTTACGCAGATGATACAGCAGGCTGCCCCCGAATACCTCAAGGAAACTAAGAGCAAGGAAGTAGAAAAGCAGCTTGGCGCTATGAGCACCAAAGACCTTGCGGCGGCGCTCGACGCGGCTCTCGATACCTACACCGCCGACCAGAGCGCGGCTTACTACGACGAAGTAGTTCCGCAGGATTATTCGGAATCCACCTACGAGGATATACTCTCAGAGCTTGGATATGTAGACCTCGACACGCCCTCTTCCATAAATCTTTACGCTTCGACCTTTGAGAACAAGGACGTAATCACCGACGCTATCAAAGAGTACAACAAGGGCGTAAAGGAAGAGCAGGAGATAACCTACACCGATTACATCGGCATAATGATGTCCTCGATGACTACGATAATCAATACGATAACCTACGTTCTTATCGCTTTCGTAGCTATCTCGCTGGTGGTATCTTCCATCATGATCGGCGTTATCACCCTCATCTCGGTACAGGAGAGAACGAAGGAGATAGGCATACTCAGGGCGATAGGCGCTTCAAAGCGAGATGTTTCGAGTATGTTCAATGCTGAAACTATGATAATCGGCTTCAGCTCGGGACTGCTGGGCGTATTGGTGACCTACCTGCTCTGCATACCGATAAATCTCATCATACACCACCTCACGGGAATAAACAACCTCAGCGCGTACCTGCCGCCGGTAGCAGCAGTGATACTCGTTGCGATAAGCGTAGCGCTCACCCTCATTTCGGGACTTATCCCCTCGAGAAGCGCGGCGAAGAAAGACCCCGTAGTTGCACTGAGAAGCGAATAAACGCTTTGTTCAGATACGCATAGAAGCATAAAAATAGCGCGGATAGCTGTAAAAAAGCTGTCCGCGCTTTTGCGTTATCGTTATCAAATTTACTTTGTGTATCTCGTCATTACCCAGCCCGTATAGCCGTTCCACTCTATGTACGACCAAAATTCGTCGGCGTCCGCTTCGTAATATCTGGCGTATTCGTACACCGTCTTGCCGTTGTCGATAGCGGTGCGGTCGTTCGGCAGGCTGAGGGTAGGGAAGTCTTTTGAAGGGCCTATCCTGAAATTTATAGCCTTGTAGCCGTATTCCGAGCCGTCGATGGTGCGGGCGGTGTAGCTGCCGCCGTTTATGTCAACGTCGGGAGGATTATAGGGCATACTGTGGTCGAGCCCATCGGGCACCAGTGGCACAACGTCGCCGTCCATGCCGCCGATGTCGCCCGCTTCGTCGGCGGGCTGTTCCGTTTCCGCCTCCGTCTGCTCGGGCAGGCTTTCTTCCTGCGCCTGCTGGGCGGTCTGCACCTCAGCCGCCTGCACGGTATCGCCGCTCTTTTCATCATCGCCGTTGTCGGAGAATATCACTATCCCCGCGACCGCCGCGAGGGTGATACAGCAGATACCCGCGACCACCACGGGTATTATCCAAGTTCTGCGTACAGAGCTTTTCGGCGGGTACTCATCATACTGTTCATATTGCTCATACTGATAGCCGCCGTACTGCTGAGCCGCCTGCGGCTGTTCGGGCATATCCGCCGAGGGCGCGGGCGCGCCGCAAAATCCGCAGAACGTAGAATCGTTCGGTATCTCTCTTCCGCATTCATCACAAAACATAGTGCAAGACCTCTTTCATATGATTATACATCTCAATCATAGCACCGCCGCCGCGTTTTGTCAATATTTCATGTAACGAACAGCTGCAAAACGTGCGCAAATTTTTTCGCCCGCCCTCTGAC
>DBEZOM010000178.1:0-5514 GCA_048252855.1 Ruminococcus sp. | reverse complement strand
AGGGTCGTTGGTTCGAGTCCAACTTGGGGAGCTTGATGAGTCCGTAAACATCTCGTTTGCGGACTTTTTTTGTGGAGAAATTTATGTATGCTTGAAAGGTCCTGATCTTTATGAAGAAGAACAAAGTGCTTGCAGCCATTTTCTGTATGCTGCTGATGATCTTTACGGGCGCTTCCGACGCGCTGCGCGGCGTTTTTCTGCCGCTTTTTCGCGACCATTTCGCCCTCAGCCAGTCGCAGGCTTCCCGCATAATCATGATGAGCTACGTTGGCAACCTCATTTTCCTGCTTGTCGGCGGCTACCTCGCTGACCGCCTGCCGCGCAAACGCTTCATCGCAGGCGTAATGCTGCTCTGGATGGGCGCGCTCGCGACCTACGTTTTCACCGATAATTACATCGTCCTGCTCTTCGCGATAATGTTCTCGCTCGGCGCTTCGACAATGCTTTCGACTACCGTGAACCTTATAACGCCCGCGCTTTTTGCCGCACCCGCCTTCTTTGTCAATATCTTCAACTTCATTCAGGGCATCGGCATTACCGGTTCGCAGAATATCGGCGGCAGATTTTCCTCGAAAATGTCCTCGTGGCACGCCGCAAACGCGATCATACTCGTCTGCGCGGCGGTCTGCTTGATACTGCTCTTCACCCTCAAGCTGCCTGACCCAGAACCGCAGAGCCGCGGCGTTATCGAGAGCTACAAAATGGTGCTCAAAAACCCCGCCTGCAAATACCTCGTGCTGATCTGCGGCTGCTACTTCATCGCCGAACACGGCCTGCAAAACTGGCTCACCTCCTACGGCAGCCAGTACCTCGGCTTCACAGTTTCCCGCTCGGCGATGTTCCTTTCGATATTCTTTGGCGCGATGACGGTCGGCAGACTTATCCTCGCTCAGCCCGTCGAGAAAATGGGCGTTCTGCGCAGCCTTATCGTTTGCGGCGTGGTCGCTTCCGTGCTGTACACGGTAGGCATGGCGATGGAGCGCAAAGGTATCTACCTCATCTGCGCGGCGGGCTTCGCTTTCTCGATACTTTACCCCACGATCGTCTTGCTGATCTGCGAGTTCTATGATTCTTCGCTCGCAGGCGCGGCTACGGGCTTCATGATCGCCGTTTCCACCCTTTTCGACATCGGGTTCAACGCCTTCTTCGGCTCGTTCGTGAGCGCCGTAGGCTACCGTATAGCGATGTTCGTTCTCCCCATCGCGACGATCGTTATGACCGCGATGCTGATAACCCTGCACTTCAAATTCAGAGCGAAAAAAGCATAAATATAAACAAAGACCCCGATCAAAAGTCGGGGTCTTATTTTTTTTTGCGCACTCGCGGCATATAAGGCATATAAAAAGGGCTTCCCATTTCGAAAAGCCCTTTGATGTTTTATTTAATCAGCAATTAGTAGCTGATACCCTGCCACATCATTGCGTCAGCAACTTTCAGGAAGCCAGCGATGTTAGCGCCCGCAACCAGGTCGCCTTCCTTGCCGTATTCCTTAGCAGCATTGTAAGAGTTGTGGAAGATGTTCTCCATGATGCCCTTCAGCTTGCCGTCAACTTCTTCAAATGTCCAGCTAAGTCTTTCGCTGTTCTGGCTCATTTCAAGAGCGGAGGTAGCTACGCCGCCTGCGTTTGCAGCCTTAGCAGGTCCAAAGAGGATTCCAGCAGCCTGCAGCTTTTCGATAGCCTCAGGAGTAGAAGGCATGTTAGCGCCCTCTGCAACTGCCATAACGCCGTTAGCGATAAGAGCGTCAGCAGATTCGCCGTCCAGCTCGTTCTGAGTAGCGCAGGGAAGAGCGATGTCGCACTTGATGGTCCAAATTCCGTGGCAGCCCTCAGTGTAAGTAGCGGTAGGAACAGCGTCAACGTATTCCTTGATTCTGCCGCGTCTAACTTCCTTGATCTCCTTAACTACGTCAAGCTTGATTCCGTCGGGATCGTAAACATAGCCGTTAGAGTCGGAAAGTGCAACTACCTTAGCGCCAAGCTGAGTAGCCTTTTCGGTAGCGTAGATAGCAACGTTGCCCGAACCGGAGATAACTACGGTCTTGCCCTCGAAGCTGTCGTTCTTCATGCACTTGAGCATCTCAGCGGTGTAGTAGCAAAGGCCATAACCGGTAGCCTCAGTTCTTGCGAGCGAACCGCCGTAAGAAAGACCCTTACCGGTAAGTACGCCAACGAACTCGTTGCGAAGTCTCTTATACTGACCGAACATATAGCCGATCTCTCTTGCACCTGTACCGATGTCGCCTGCGGGAACGTCGGTGTCAGCGCCGATGTGCTTGGAAAGCTCAGTCATGAAGCTCTGGCAGAAGCGCATTACTTCTCCGTCAGACTTGCCCTTGGGGTCGAAGTCCGAACCGCCCTTGCCGCCGCCGATAGGAAGGCCGGTAAGGCTGTTCTTGAAGATCTGCTCAAAGCCCAGGAACTTGATTACGGAAGCGCAAACAGAGGGGTGAAGTCTGATACCGCCCTTGTAAGGTCCGATAGCGGAGTTGAACTGTACTCTGAAACCGCGGTTTACCTGTACTTTGCCGTTGTCGTCTACCCAAGGCACGCGGAAAATGATCTGGCGCTCAGGCTCTACTATTCTGTCGATAACTCCTGCCTCTACGAGGTCAGGTCTGCGCTCTACAACGGGCTCGAGGGTCTCGAGGACCTCTTTTACAGCCTGAAGAAACTCGGATTCGCCGGGATTTCTCTTCTCGACCTTAGCGTACACGCCGGCAAGATATTCGTTCTTGAATTCCATTTTAAAATTCCTCCAACTTATAGATTATAGTAATTTTCGGGGCTGTTTCCTAAGCTTCAGCCCGACTCACTGCAATTATTATAGCACATTCAAAAAAATTTGTCAACGCTTTTTGAAAATTTTTTTTGCAAAAATGCAAAAAAGCCGTCAAAAGTGGCAAAAAGACGGCTCTTTCTGCAAGTTATACAGATTGAGCCGTCATTTTTTAGTGAGTTTCTATAAAAAGTAATTTTACTTGTCAGCGGTTTCCTCAGTGCAGACCGAAAGATATAGAAAGCGCGGAATCAATTTTCGACATCGCGCCCTCGTCCAGCTCGCCCATGCGCTCTTTCAGGCGGCGCTTATCCAGCGTGCGTATCTGCTCCAGCAATACTATCGAGTCTTTCGCCAAACCGCATTCTCCGCCGCCTACGGCTATGTGCGTCGGCAGCTTTGCCTTATCGTGGCGGCTGGTTATCGCGGCGGCTATCACCGTCGGCGAGTGGCGGTTGCCCACGTCGTTTTGAACTATAAGTACGGGGCGTATGCCGCCCTGCTCCGAACCGACTACGGGGCTGAGGTCGGCGTAATATATCTCTCCTCTGTGTACGCTCATTTTTCGGCACTCCTTTTTTCGATATTAGGTATTCGATGTACAAGCCTAAGTTTCTTTGCCTATATTTTTCCCGCCGCCGCGGCATCTATGCAGTCGGCGCAGGTGAAATTTCGGCTTTGATATATTATATGAAAAAAGTGTCGAAACGGCACAAAAAAACAGACGGCGCATTTTTGGTCTGCACCGTCTGAAAAAATATTTTTATTCGATAGTCTGCTTCTGCTCGTCGCCGCTCTCGCTGACCTCTACCGTGCCGTATACCAGCTCTTTGAAAAGCTGAGCGTTCGCGTCAAAGTCTACTGAGAGCACGTCCATGCCGCTTATGACCTGATTTGTAAAGGTATTGTCGGCGGGAACGCGCATTTCCTGAAGCTTGTAGTTGCGGTAATCGAGCATATCTATCAGCAGCTGAGCAAGCTCGGTCTTTGTGACATTCGTCTTTATCTGCGGGAATATCTTGTTCGCGAGCTTATCCATCTCTACCAGCGAGAGGCTGCGCGATTTCTTTATCATCTGCTTGATGACCTTGCGCTGGCGCTCGGTGCGCTCGTAATCGGCGTTTCCGACATGGCGCAGGCGCGCGTATGCAAGAGCCTGATTTCCGTTGAGGTGCAGCTTTCCGCCCTTCTTGATGTAGTCAGTGCCCTTCTTGTTGCCGAGGAATTTGTTCTGCTCGTCGAGGGGGTTCTGCATACCTCTTGTGTTGTCGCCGTTCGGGTCTGCGTCGGGATAGCCGTTCGCTTCCTCGTCGGTAACTTTGAGGTCAAGGCCGCCCAGCGTGTCAACTATGTCGATAAATACCTTGAAGTTTACAAGAACGTATCTGTCGATCTGTATGCCCATGTAATCCTCGATGGTCTTTTGCGTAAGCTCTACGCCGCCGTGCCAGTACGCCGCGTTGATACGGGTCGAGTACCACCAGCCGTTGGCGTCTTGGAAGTTTACATAGCAGTCGCGCATTACCGAGGTCATGGTGATGGTCTTGTCCTTAGTGTTTACGGAAATTATCATCATTACGTCGGTGTTGCCCGCCGTTTCGTTCTCGGTGTCGCGCAGGTCTTCACCGATGAGCAGTATGTTCATTACCTCTGAGTTCGAGATCTTCTCGCCCTTTTTCGCGAGCTGCTTGCGCATCTTCTCGTCCTCAGCTTCCTTGTCCACCGTGTCCGCGCGTGAGAGGTCTACGTCTGAGTAGGTCATGGGCTTTGAATTGCTGACCTTGACCGCTTTTGTGTCCAGCAAGCTGTAATAGTGGTTGAAAAGCAGCACTACTATCAGCACGATGACCAGCAGCAGAGAAGCGATAAGCCCCACTACGGTAGCCACCTGCTTCTTTGTGAACTTGCCCTTTGCGGCAGGTTTGTCCGCCTTGCCGCCGTTGTCAGACTTGTCCGACTTGGCAGCTTCGGTTTTGGCAGCGGGTTTGCTCTTAGCCTTATCCGCTTCGGGCTTATCGCTCTTCGACGGCTTTGCGGGCGGCTTTTTGGCTTCCTGCTTCGGCTTTGCCGCAGGCTTCTGCTCCGCCTTAGGCTTATCGGGCTTATCGGGTTTATCAGTCGGCGGAACTTTCGCTGCGGGAGGCACTTTCTTCTTGGGCGCTTCCGCAGGCGGCGCAGCCTTCGGCTTATCCGCAGGCTTTTTCTCGGCCTGAGTATTTTTGTCTTTATCTTTAATATCGCTCTTGGCGTTGCCCTGAGCGCTCTGTATGTTCTGAGTGTCTTTATCTTTACTGTTCTGAATGTCTTGCTGTTCCTTAGGCTCGGCAGTTTCGGCGGGCTTTTCCTCCGCAGACTTGCGCTTGCCGAAGTCTATATCGGGCATACCCGAATTATCGGTCTTGCGCTTCATTTTGTCCATAGCCTTTGAGAGGTTCGGCGCTACTATCGTCTTTTCTTCCTCAGGCTCGGGCGGTTTATCGGCGGCGTTTTTCTCTATGTTTCTTTTTGCCGAAGATATGAGGTCTGAAAGAGCCGGCTCTTTCCGGTACGGCTTATCAGCGCCGCTTTCGTTTGCGGCAGTGCCCTCTGCCTTTTCGCTGAATTTGTTTTCCGACATTCTTTAATACTCACCTCGCGTCTTTACAAAAAATATTCGTTTCATCAAAACGCGCCCCGAAGTTTCAGCGGTTTACCCCGCGAAAGCAAATAAGGGCTGCATTTAGGCAATACTAATAT
>DBEZOM010000177.1:0-3600 GCA_048252855.1 Ruminococcus sp. | reverse complement strand
ATATAGTGCAAATATCGGCTGATTTTTCAACAATGTGTTTAAAACCATGTTGAAAAGCGGTTTTCGTGAGCATTTTTGTTGAAAACTCTGTTGATAGTGATAATAACTTTGCTCATTTTCCCTTGATTTGCAACAATTTATTTTCAACACTGTACGTTGAAACGTACTTTCAGAAAGCATTATTGGCGAAAAATACGGTTGAAAACGCTTTTCGATTGTAAAAATTCTGTTAAGTCGACGTAATTTCAAAATCAAACTTGCGCCGCGCCGAATTTTGTGATATACTTTAATAAATTACTATCTAAGGAGCAAATTTTATGGATAATTTCGGCACTTCACAAACTCTCAACAGCCGCTACATCTCTACCGTTGACGGGCCCAGAGCCGCGCGGAAGGTTTTCGTAGCGATGGGCGGGATATTTCTCTTTATCGGCATTATCTTTCTGGGGGTCTGCATGATCTCCCGCAGCCACATCAAGGGCATGGAGAATAGATGCACCGCCGAAACGCAGGCTACCGTGATCCGTGTGAAAGAGAGCGACGAGGGCGGCTCGTACTCCCCCGTCGTGGAATTTACGACGGAAGACGGCAGGCAGGTCACCGCGCAGAACAACATTTACAGCAGCGAGTTTGCCAACATTTTTGAGGGCGACAAAGTTGAAGTGCGTTACGATCCAGATTCGCCGCGAGAGAGTTTTTACATCGGCAATGGACTCAAGTCTTTCAGCATGATATACTACATATTCGGCGGCGTAGGCGGACTTTTCGCGCTTATCGGCGCGGCATTTCTTATCGCCGCGATAGTTATGGGCAGAAAAAAGAACGTTGACGAGCTGGAAGCGTATTACAACTAAGACAAACAGCATGGTTTTTGCGCCATGCTGTTTTTTTGCATATAAAAAGGCTGCCGCAGCTTTTGTACTGCGACAGCCTCTTTTGTTATTTGGAAGCTTTCGTCACGCTATGCGGCGCGGCGATGCTTGAGATCTAGTTTTAAGATCAGCCCTTGTACTCGGTGCCATAGTATGCAGCCAGGTACATTTCCTTGATCTCGCTCATCAGCGGGTATCTCGGGTTAGCGCCGGTGCACTGGTCGTCGAATGCGTCCTCAACCATGTTATCCAGTCTGTCGAGGAAGTCCTGCTCGTCAACGCCGTAGTCAGCGATGGTCTTCTTGATGCCGACTCTAGCCTTCAGCTCTTCGATAGCGTCGATGAACTTGTTCAGGGTGTCAGCGTCGTCCTTGCCCTTGATGCCGATAGCAGCAGCGCAGTCAGCGTATCTCTCAAGAGTATGAGGATACTGGTACTGCGAGAAGGTACCCATCTTTCTGGGGCAAGCGTTAGCGTTGAATCTCATAACGAGGGTGATGAGCAGAGCGTTAGCAACGCCGTGAGGCAGGTGGTGATAAGCGCCGAGCTTGTGAGCCATAGAG
The DNA here is from genome assembly GCA_048252855.1 of Ruminococcus sp. Lineage (GTDB taxonomy): Bacteria > Bacillota > Clostridia > Oscillospirales > Ruminococcaceae > YE71. Next base: position 2,165 of record DBEZOM010000177.1, on the reverse strand, counting down.
TGGCAAACACCCAGGAATGCGTTAGCGAATGCCATACCTGCCATGGTGGAAGCGTTAGCCATTTCCTCACGAGCCTTAACAGCGGTCTGGCCGTTGTCGTAGCAGTCAGGCAGGTAGGTGAATATCAGCTTGATAGCTCTCAGTGCAAGACCATCGGTGTAGTCGGTAGCCATGATAGAAGCGTAAGCTTCGAGAGCGTGTGTCAGAGCGTCGATACCGGAAGCGGAAGTCAGGCCGCGGGGTGCGCTCATCATCATGTCGGTATCAACGATAGCCATGTTAGGCATCAGCTGATAGTCGGCAAGAGGATACTTAGTTCCGGTCTTTTCGTCAGTGATAACTGCGAAAGGAGTAACCTCAGAACCGGTACCGGAAGAAGTCGGGATAGCGATGAAGTAAGCCTTTTCGCCCATCTTCGGGAAGGTGTATACACGCTTACGAATATCAATGAAGCGCATAGCCATGTCGAAGAAGTCAGCGTCGGGATGCTCGTAAAGTACCCACATGATCTTACCTGCGTCCATTGCGGAGCCGCCGCCGATAGCGATGATGGTGTCAGGCTCGAAAGCTCTGATAGCCTTTACGCCCTCGAGTGCGCAAGCAAGAGTCGGGTCGGGAGCTACGTCGAAGAAGGTTTCGTGGATTATGCCCATAGCGTCGAGCTTATCGGTGATAGCCTTAGTATAGCCGTTCTTATAAAGGAACTGGTCGGTAACGATGAAGGCCTTCTTCTTGCCCATTACGTTTTTCAGCTCGTCGAGAGCTACGGGCAGGCAGCCCTTCTTGAAATAAACCTTTTCAGGTGTTCTGAACCAAAGCATGTTCTCTCTCCTCTCAGCAACGGTCTTGATGTTCAAAAGATGCTTGATGCCTACGTTCTCAGATACGGAGTTGCCGCCCCAAGAGCCGCAGCCAAGTGTAAGAGAAGGAGCGAAATCGAAGTTGTAGAGGTCGCCGATACCGCCGAGCGAGGAAGGAGTATTTACGATAAGACGGCAGGTCTTCATTCTTGCAGCGAACTTATTGAGCTTCTCTCTCTCGTTTACGTTGTCGATCCACAGTACCGAGGTATGACCCAGACCGCCGTTGTTCTCAAGCAGAGTTTCAGCGATATTGAGCGAATCGTCGAAGTTCTTCGACTTGTACATACCGAGGATGGTGGTGAGCTTTTCGTGGCCGAAAGCTTCATCAGGATCAGTGCTGGTAGCTTCGCCGATGAGTACCTTAGTATCTTCGGGAACTTCAAAGCCTGCCATCTTAGCGATGGTAACAGGGCGCTGACCAACGATCTTAGCGTTCAGAGCGCCGTTGATAAGCATAGTGCTTCTGATCTTGTCAGCTTCCTCGTTGTTAAGGAAGTAGCAGCCTCTCTTGATGAACTCTTTCTTAACGTCGTTGTATATAGCCTTGTCAGCGATAACGGTCTGCTCAGTAGCGCAGATCATACCGTTGTCGAAAGTCTTGGAGTGGATGATCGAGTTTACAGCGTTCACGATGTCAGCCGAAGAATCGATGATAGCGGAAGCGTTGCCCGCGCCTACGCCGAGAGCAGGAGTGCCCGAGGAGTAAGCAGCCTTTACCATTCCGGGGCCGCCGGTAGCGAGGATGGTGTCAGACTCTCTCATGATCATGTTGGTGAGGTCGAGCGAAGGAACGTCGATCCAGCCGATGATGCCCTTAGGTGCGCCTGCTTCTACTGCTGCGTCATAAACGATCTTAGCAGCAGCGATGGTGCACTGCTTTGCACGGGGGTGCGGGGAAATGATGATACCGTTTCTGGTCTTCAGACAAATAAGGGTCTTGAAGATAGCGGTAGAAGTCGGGTTGGTGGTGGGGATAACAGCGCCGATGAGTCCGATAGGCTCATAGATTCTGGTGGTGCCGTATGCCTTGTTTTCCTCAAATACACCGCAGGTCTGGGTGTTCTTGTAAGCGTTGTAGATGTGCTCAGCAGCGTAGTTGTTCTTGATTACCTTATCTTCTACGATGCCCATGCCTGTTTCTTCAACAGCCATCTTTGCGAGGGGTATTCTCGCCTTGTTTGCAGCGATAGCAGCAGCCTTGAAGATCTTATCGACCTGTTCCTGAGTGTAGGTCGAGAAAATAGCCTGTGCGGCTCTAACTTCCGCAATCTTGGCTTCGAGCGATTCAACGCTGTCTACGAG
>DBEZOM010000176.1:0-6456 GCA_048252855.1 Ruminococcus sp. | reverse complement strand
TTCGCGGCGCGCAGTTCCACAAAGCACCCGCATTCACCGCATACCCCCGCGCCTAGCTGCCCGCAGCCGCGGCATAGTTCCAGACGGTGGCGGTATTCGTCCTCGGCAACGCGCTTTTCGGGCGGCAGTGCTTCCACCATGTCCGCTATCCGCGCATATTCCGCCGCGAAACCGCTCTCATTTAGCAGACATTTCCTGCAAAACGGCCGCGCCGCGCTTGTGTCTGCTGCGTTCATTCCGCTCATTCCGCGAAAATGCGTATCTCGGCCGCCGAGCATGGGGGCAGCTCGGCTTTCAGCACGCCGTTTTCCAGTTTGGCTTCAAGCGGCTTTATCGTCAGCTTTTCGGGGCAGTCGAAATCGTTGAAATCCCGCGCCGCGCCCGTGAGTATCCGCGCTTTCACGCTCGCCGCCGCGAACCCGCTTACGCCGCAGTTTATCTCCGCAGGCTCGCTCATCGAGCAGTTCGCCGCCGTGATGGTCAGCACGCCGTCCTTTACCGAAGCCGAGGTCGAGAGCATCGGCGCGCCGCCCGCCATCTGCTCGTTCTCGCTCCAGCAGTACACCGCTTCGCCGCCCTGATGCTCTTTGTACAGGTCGAAAACGTGGTATGTCGGGGTCTTTACCATCTTCTCGCCCTCGGTCAGCACCAGCGCCTGCAATACGTTCACCGCCTGCGCGAGGTTCGCCATGACTACTCTTTCGCTGTGGCGGTTGAAGATGTTCAGCGTTAGCGCCGCTACCATCGCGTCGCGCATCGTGTTCTGCTGATAGAGGAAGCCGGGGTTCGTGCCCTCTTCCACATCGTACCAAGTGCCCCACTCGTCTACCGCCAGCCCTATCTTGTTTTCGGGGTCGTAACGATCCATTATCTGCGTGTGGCGGGTTATCAGCTCGTCCATGTAGTTCGCGGTGTTCATCAGCTCGTAGTACTGCTCGTCGGTAAATTCCGTAGCCTTGCCCTTATTGTTCCAGTCGCGCAGGGCGTAGTAGTGCAGAGATATGGCTTTCGCGTGCCATTCGCCGAGGTTTTTCATCATTACTTCCGTCCAGTTGTAATCGCTGGAGTTCGGGCCGCAGGCTATCTTGAAAAGCTCGTTGCCCGAGTAGTTTTTGCAGAAGCTCTGGAAACGTCTGTAAACGTCGGCGTAATATTCGGGGCGCATACTTCCGCCGCAGCCCCAGTTTTCGTTGCCTATGCCGAGGTATTTCAGCTTCCAGGGCTTTTCCCTGCCGTTTTTGCGGCGCAGGTCAGCCATCGGCGATACGCCGTCGAAGGTCATGTACTCCACCCACTCGGCAAGCTCCTGCACCGTGCCGCTGCCGACGTTTCCCGCAATGTACGGCTGGCAGCCCACCTGCTCGCAGAGATCCATAAATTCGTGCGTGCCGAAAGAATTATCCTCCGTAACGCCGCCCCAGTTGGTGTTTACCATCTTCTTGCGCTGCGACTTTTCGCCAATGCCGTCCTTCCAGTGGTATTCGTCGGCGAAGCAGCCGCCGGGCCAGCGCAGCAGCGGCATTTTTATGTTCTTGAAAGCTTCTACAATGTCGCTGCGTATGCCGCGCACGTTTGGTATAGGCGAGTTTTCACCGACGTAGATTCCGTTATAGATGCATCTGCCGAGGTGCTCGGAAAAGTGTCCGTATATCTCGGGGGCGATGTGCGAGCGCACGTCGGCGGCGTTTATCAGCATGGAAAATTTCTTCATATCAAATTACCCTTTCTGTATTGGTCGATTGCATATCGTATATCTTAATGATACACCTTGACAAATTTTTTGCAATGATATATAATATTTTTTGTACTTACAGATCGTATGATTATGTGTGAAAGGAAGTCCCCTCTATGATGAAGCTTCACGCGATAGGTATGGCGGTGCGCCATACGGCAGATTTCGTTATCGACCGCCCAGCAGGCTCGGGCGACGACCTGCTTATAATCTTCAAGACCCCCGCCGAGCTTATAATAGGCGGCGAGGTACTGCGCGCTCAAGCGGGCTGCGCCATCGTCTATACCGCTGATATGCCCGAGTATTACCGCGCTTTCGGCGGGATATATGTTAATCACTTTATGCACTTCGAGGGCTACGAGCAGGCTCAGGATACGTCGCTGCCGCCCGCGGGCAAACTCGTCGCGCTTACAAATATCGGCGAGGTGGAAGAGCTGCTGCGCATGATAAGCCGTACCCGCATGGGCGATGAGAAGCATATGGAGGCTAGCCTTGACCTACTGATAAAATTGCTGATGATAAAGTTAAGCGAGGGCGCGCGCGAACCGCAGCTTTCGGCAGATATGGGCGCGCACCACGCCGAGCTGAGCGCCTTGCGTGCCGAGCTTTACAGCAGCGCGGGCGAGTTTCGCGGGGTGGGGCAGATGGCGAAGCGGCTGAATTTCAGCGTGCCATACCTCCAGCAGCTTTACCGCGCGCAGTTCGGCGTTAGCTGCTACGAGGATATTCTCGCTGCCCGCACCAAGACCGCGAAGTACTACCTGCGCGCCACCACCCTCACCGTGAAAGAGATAGCGGCGCTCTGCGGCTACGAAAACGACGTTTGCTTTATGCGCCTTTTTAAGCAGCGCACGGGACTTACCCCAACTTTGTACCGCGAAAAGCGCGGGCTTGACGGGCTGGATATGAGCGAAATCGTTTGAAATTAACGGCGCGTTGTGTGAAATGCCCAAAAGTCGGCGCGGGGATTTGTGAATAAAATAGATTTGCGCGGCAAATTTACTGTACGCTATTGACAAATTAAATCGACTATGGTAGACTAATTATAGTGAATTTGATGTAATTCACATGAATATGATTTTTGTATCTTTATATTGGAGTGTTACCTTTCAGTTATAATTGATCGGGCATGACCAACTTTTTACGGACATATTATAGCTGTTCGTAACAGGTTGGTTTTTTTGTTTTTATGGGGTGTTTTCGATGAAAATTATAAAGGTGATAAACAATAATACAGTATGCGTGCTGGACGATAAGCGCCGCGAGCAGATAATCTCGGGAAAGGGCATAGGCTTCGGCAAAAAGTACGGCGACTGCCCCGACGCGGATAAGATAGAAAAAATGTATCTCATTACCGACTCGGCGCTGCGCAAGCGGCTCATCGAGTGCCTTACCGAGATACCTTACGAATATATAAAGCTTACCGAGGGTCTGGCGGAGCAGGCGGCGAAAGAGCTTGACTGCGAGCTGAACGAATCGCTGATGATCTCCCTCTCAGACCACATATATTTCGCCGTGCAGCGCAAACAGCAGGGCATAGAGTTTGAAAACCCGCTGATGGACGCTATAAGCGATTATTTCCCGAAAGAGCTGGAGCTTGGCAGGCGGTGCGTAGACGAGGTGAACAGGCAGATGGGCGTGCAGCTGGCGCCTGACGAAGCGGGCTTCGCCGCAATGCACATCATAAACGCGCGCATGGGCACGAAAATGTCGCAGATAACGGACATAACTAAGCTTGTCGAAAGCTGCGCCGCCCTCGCGGACACCTGCTTCGGCGGAAAGCTGGATAAAAGCAGCGTGGCTTACGAAAGATTTTTGGTGCATCTGAAATTTCTTGCAAAGCGGCTTTTTACCGCGCAGGAGCTTCCGCAGGTGCTCAGCCGCGACGAAGATCTGCTTGAGTTGATGAAAGTCAAGTTTAAAAAGCAGTACAAATGCGCAGAATGTATACAAGACCACATTCTGAAAAATTACAAGAAAAGCATTTCAGAGGACGAGCTTCTTACGCTCACCTTACATCTCAGAAGAATAAGCGCGTAAGTGCAGATTCTATATATCGCCTTAAACTGTTATTGATGGTACCGAATAATGTGTTTTATGGCTTGTAACTAAATAAACTTATGTATTTGTATGGAGGATAAGCTTTATGAAAGACAAGATCTTCGGGGTGCTCCAGCGAGTAGGCAGATCGTTCATGCTGCCGATAGCGCTGCTGCCCGTAGCGGGTCTGCTGCTGGGAATAGGCAGCTCCTTTACGAACCCCACCACTATCGAAACATATCATTTGGGCAAAGTGATCTACGAGGGCGGCGTGCTCTACACCGTGCTCGATATAATGAGCAAGACGGGCAGCGCGGTATTCGATAACCTTGCACTGCTCTTCGCGATGGGCGTAGCCATAGGCATGGCGAAAAAGGAAAAAGAGGTAGCGGCGCTCTCGGGCGCGATCTCTTACCTCGTCATGAACACCGCTATCAGCGTTATGATAGAGGCTAAGGGCGGCGTGGAAGCTATGGCGGCGAACTCGACAACACAGGTGCTCGGCATAACCACCCTGCAAATGGGCGTTTTCGGCGGTATAGTCGTAGGTTTGGGCGTTGCGGCGCTGCATAACCGCTTTTATAAGATAGAGCTGCCGCAGGTGCTCTCGTTCTTCGGCGGCACGCGCTTTGTGCCGATAGTCTGCACCGTGGCTTACCTGCTGGTGGGCATCGGAATGTTCTTCATTTGGCCCGTAGTGCAGCTCGGTATATCTAAGCTGGGCGTGCTGGTTCTCAGCTCGGGCTACGCGGGCACATTTATATACGGTCTGCTCGAGCGCGCGCTGATACCTTTCGGACTTCACCACGTTTTCTATATGCCATTCTGGCAGACCGAGCTTGGCGGCTCGATGGTGATAGACGGCAACACCGTTACGGGCGCACAGAATATCTTCTTCGCCGAGCTGGCTTCAAAATCTACCGACGTTTTCTCGGTATCGGCAACAAGATTTATGTCGGGCAAATTCCCCTTTATGATATTCGGCCTGCCCGCCGCCGCGCTGGCGATGTACCGCGCCGCACGCCCCGAGAAGAAAAAGGTAGTAGGCAGCCTGCTGCTTTCCGCCGCGCTGACCTCTATGATAACGGGCATAACCGAGCCGCTGGAATTTACCTTCCTCTTCGTAGCCCCCGCGATGTACGCCGTACACTGCGTGCTGGCAGGACTTTCCTATATGCTGATGCACATTCTTAACGTCGGCGTAGGCATGACCTTCTCGGGCGGCGCTATCGACCTCACCCTTTTCGGCATACTTCAGGGCAACGCCAAAACGCACTGGATATGGATAATCGTGGTAGGTCTGATATACGCGGTGGTCTACTACTTCGTATTCTATTTCATGATAACCAAACTCAACCTCATGACCCCCGGCAGAGAGGCTGACGACGTAGAGCCGAAGCTTTACCGCCGCGCCGATATGCAGGATAAAAAGCAGGGCGCTGGCGCTGCTGCCGCGAAAGCGGAGGATATTGTGAGCGCGCTGATACTGACGGGCCTTGGCGGAAAAACTAACATTTCCGACCTCGACTGCTGCGCTACCCGCCTGAGAGTCACCGTTGCAGACTCCGAAAAAGTGGACGACAAAGCGCTGAAAGAAAGCGGCGCGAGCGGCGTTATCCACAAGGGCAGCGGCGTGCAGGTCATCTACGGGCCGAAAGTTTCGGTGATAAAATCGAACCTGGAGGACTTCTTAGATACTCCGTATTCCGACCACCCCGAAGAGCTTCTCGGCAGTGCGGATAATGCCGATAACAACCCCGATACGCAGGCTGAAAAGTCGGAAAACGCACAAAATGCAACTGCTGAAACCGAGATCATCGGCGCGCATATGAACGGAAAAGCGATAAAGCTCAGCGATGTGGAGGACGATGTGTTCTCGCAGGAAATACTGGGCAAAGGCGCGGCAATTGAGCCTAGCGAGGGCAAGCTTTACGCCCCCTGCGACGGCAAGATCGACAGCGTTTTCGATACAAAGCACGCGGTGAACATGGTATCGGCAGGCGGCGCGGAAGTGCTGCTGCACGTCGGAATAGACACCGTAAAGCTTGGCGGAAAATACTTTGAAGCGCACGTCAGCGACGGGCAGGAAGTGAAGAAAGGCGACCTGCTGCTGACATTCGATATAGAGCAGATAAAGGCGGCGGGCTATAAAGTGACCACGCCGATGATGATATGCAACACGGACGATTACGCAGCGGTAGAGCAGCTGAAAGAGGGCGAGACCGCGGCGGGAGAAAATATAATAAAGATAACAAAATAGGAGGATACCGACATGAAAGAATTTAACTACACAATTACAGACGAGATAGGCATACACGCAAGACCCGCGGGAATGCTGGCGAAGAAAGCGAAAGCGTTTGAGAGCAGCGTGACGATCGCGAAAGGCGAGAAAGAGGCGGCGCTGACGAAGCTGATGGCGGTAATGGCGCTGGGCGTGAAGCATGGCGATACCGTAACCGTGAAAGCCGAGGGTTCAGATGAGGAAGCCGCTATCGCGGAAATTAAGAAATTCTTTGAGGAAAATTTGTAATCAAAGACACTTCGCAGCAATTACCCAAACAAAGTAAAAGCTCATGTCAATAGAAGCGGTTGCAAGGCGCGTGGAAAATTGGCTTCGCCAAGTTTCCTAGAAGTTGTCTTCGACAACTTCCCACGTAGAAAATCTACACTACGTGGCTAAAAAT
>DBEZOM010000175.1:0-5071 GCA_048252855.1 Ruminococcus sp. | reverse complement strand
ATAAAAAGGCGCGTCACCGGCTTGTTTTAAAAGTGACACAAACCATTCATATATATTATAATCTATTGCTAAAATAAAGTCAACCGAATAATAAAGCTTTGTAGGATTGTACAAACTGCCGCGTTTAAATATGTGTAATTTGCGAATAAATTATTACATTCAGCATTATCGGCGCACAGTTTTGAAAAAATTGCACCGCCTAAAATTTACAAAATACCGCTTGACATTGCCCTAAAGCTGATATATAATAAAAGTTCAAGTATAAAAAACAAGTTAAAAGCAGTTCTGTTATAGATACGGAGGAAATAAATGACAGAGATTTTTTTAGACGCGCTTTTAGACACGCTAAAGATAATACCTTTTTTATATCTGGTGTACCTGCTGATAGAGTACACTGAGCACAGCCACGCGGACAAGCTCTCCGCCGCGCTGCGAAAGCTCGGGCCATTCGGCTCGGTAGGCGGCGCGCTGTTGGGCAGCATACCGCAGTGCGGGTTTTCCGCCGCGGCTTCAAACCTTTACACGGGGCGGCTGATAAGCGCGGGCACGCTCATCTCGGTATACATCGCCACCAGCGACGAGGCTATACCTATGCTGATCTCGAACCCGAAATTTGCGTCCTCGCTTTGGAAGCTTATCGTGATAAAGATAATCATCGCGCTGATAGTCGGCTTTATAGTTGACATGGTGCTGAAGCTTACGCGCAGGAACGAAGAGCAGCCCGACTACGAGGACATCTGCCGCGACTGCCACTGCGACCACCACAACATCTTCACCAGCGCGCTGATACACACAGCGAAGATCTCGCTTTTCATCTTTATAATCAGCCTTATCCTCGGCGGCGCTATCGAGCTTGCGGGCGCTGAAAAGATCTCGCATTTTCTCATGCAAGGCTCGGTATTCCAGCCATTCATCACAGCGCTTTTCGGCTTTATACCAAACTGCGCTTCGTCTGTTGTGATAACCCAGCTTTACATCGAGGGCGCGCTGTCGTTCGGCTCATGCGTAGCGGGGCTTTGCACCGGCGCGGGCGTAGGTCTGCTGATACTTTTCCGTACCAACCACAGATACAAAGAAAACTTTGCGATAATGGGCGTTATGTACGCCGCCGCGGTCATCTCGGGACTTATCATAAACGCAGTGCTTTGACGGAATGACAACTGCATAAAATAAACAACGGCTGTTCGCTTTTTGGGGTGAACAGCCGTTATTGTTTCCCGCTCATATCATAAGCAGATTTTTCTTGAAATTATCCAGCTCTTTTCCCTCGCGGTATACTGACATCGCGAAGTACTCTTTGCTGTTTTCGTAGCCTTCTGTCCTTACGCGCGGGTTGAATTCCCACATCGCCCAGCCCTCTTCGTCGGGCTTGCCGAAATGGTCTATCGTCCAGAGGGTGTATTTGCTGAAATACGGCTGAACATACTTTTTGTAGCACGCCGCGTCGCACATGATAACGGGCTTTCTGCCGTAGTAATCCTCCAGCGTGTCGAGGAACGCCGCCAGATTATCGCGCACCGCTTCCGCATCTTTCATTTTCAGATTGTAGACGCCGTACTTCGTCAGCTTCACCATCGGGCGCAGCATACCGTGCATATCGCCACATTCTTCTATGAAATGCTCCGCCTGCTTTTGCCCGTCGGTGCGGAAGTCGAACTCGTGCCAGCAGCCTACCAGCAAGTCCTGCTTGCGGGCGTTTTTGCGGTTCTGCTCGTACTGCTCGTCAACGAATGACGTGCCTTTCGTCGCGCGGACGTACACGAAGCTTATCGTCTGCTGCGACATTATCTCCCAGTTTATTTTGCCTAAGCTTTGGTCTATCGCAGCGCCGCGCACGGGGTAATCGCGCTTTCGCGGCTCGTTGAACCATATCTGCCCGCGGTAGAAAAAGAACGCTATGTTAAGCAGTATAACGAAAACGCTCAGTATCGTCAGCCCCACCATCAGCTTTCGCAGACGGTGCTTTTTCTTTTTCGGCGGCTGCGGTTCTTCGCCGTATTCGTAGTCCTCCTCGGGGGGATAATACTGCGGCTCGGCGTAGGCGGGTATGCACTGCGGGTCGCGCGGGGGAACTCTCCTCGGCGGCGGCGCAGGATTTGCAGGACGCGGCTGATCTGTCGGTCTGACAGGTCTAACAGGTCTAACCGGTCTGCCCTGCTGACTATGCCCGCTTCCCTGCCCCTGCGGATAGCCCTGCGGTGCGCCGTGAGTCGGGTTTACATATTCGTCGTTTATCTTGTGTTTTGCTTCTTCATTCAGCTTGAAGTTTTTCTTTTGTTCGTTCATTGCATTCATCGCATCGCTCCCGATATTCGTCAGAGCCGGCTATCAGGTCTGCAAAATTGTAGCTTTCCAGCTTTTCTCTCACCATATCCGTGATCTCGCCGAAAGCTTTCTGATAGCAGCATATACCGTCCGCTCCGCGGCTGCATTCATGCTCGGCGGAAAGACATCTTGAAAAATAGTATGTACCCTCTATCGCCTCGATAACGGTCTTGAGCGTAATGTCCGCGGGCTGCATTTTTATCTGGTATCCGCCCTGCGTGCCTTTATACGATCTTATAATATCCGCAGCCACCAGCTTTCGCAGTATTTTCAGCGCAAAGCGCAGCGTAACGTTCGCCCTGCCAGCTATCGTGGCAGCGTCTACCCTGCCGCCGTCTAAGCAGAGCACCGATACTATCCTTACTGCGTAGTCGGTCTCCAGTGTGATATACATGGTATGATCTACTTCCGAAAGGGGATTTAATCGAGGTAATCTTTTACTTTGTTGCTTCTGTTCGGGTGGCGCAGCTTTCTCAGCGCTTTCGCCTCTATCTGTCTTATGCGCTCGCGCGTTACCTTAAACTGCTGACCTACTTCCTCCAGCGTGCGCGATCTTCCGTCTATCAGACCAAATCGCAGGCGCAGCACCATCTCTTCGCGCTCGGTAAGGGTGGAGAGAACCTGGTTGATCTGCTCTTTCAGCGCTACCTGCGAAGCAGCTTCCTGCGGCGCGGGCGCGTCCTCGTCGGGGATAAAGTCGCCGAGGTGAGAGTCTTCCTCTTCGCCGATAGGCGTTTCAAGCGAAACGGGATCCTGCGCTATACGCATTATCTCGCGAACGCGCTCTACGGGCATATCGAGGTACTCGGCTATGTCCTCGGGCGAGGGGTCGTGGCCGTTCTGGTGCAGAAGCTGGCTCGAAGCCTTCTTTACCTTAGTGATAGTTTCTACCATGTGTACGGGTATTCTTATAGTCCTAGCCTGATCGGCGATGGCGCGGGTTATAGCCTGGCGTATCCACCATGTGGCGTAGGTCGAGAACTTGAAGCCCTTGGTGTAGTCGTACTTCTCTACCGCCTTTATCAGACCCATGTTGCCCTCTTGGATAAGGTCGAGGAAGCTCATTCCTCTGCCGACGTACTTTTTCGCGATGGAAACTACAAGTCGCAGGTTAGCTTCCGCAAGGCGCTTTCTCGCCTTAGCCGCCTCTTCCTCGTTGCCGCCCGACATTTTCTCGGCGAGCTGTATCTCCTCCTCGGGGGTCAGCAGCGGCACTCTTCCTATCTCTTTAAGGTAGATCTTTACGGGGTCGTCGATGGCTATGCCGTCGGTAGAAAGCCCAATGTCTATCTCCTCGGGGGCGATCTCGTCCTCGGGGTTGATAAGGCTGAGCGAATCGTCGGGCACTATATCGTCAATTATCTCGATATGGTACTGCTCGCACGCTTCGTAAAAAGCGTCCATCTGCTCTACGTCAAAGTCGAGCTTTTCGAGGGCGTCGGTTATCTCTTTAGTAGTAAGTTTGCCGTTAGCCTTGCCCTGCTCCATCAGGTTATCCATAATGCTTTTCTTATCCATCATCTATCTCTCCTTTTATATTCGTGCCGCTTGCGCGCTCACATCTTATTCTTCCTCATATTTTCTACCTTAGCCGCGAAATCGTCGTCTGAAAGCTCGCCGCCGCTAAGTTTCGGGCGGTATGCCAGCAGCCGCTGCGCGCAGTCGTCCGCCACCTCGCGGGTTATGCCCTCGCGCCTGCCGCGCTCGAGTATCCGCGTTACCGCGCCTATCTCCTCGGGGGTGAACTGCTCGTTCATAGAGCTTACCGAGTGGTCGCGCATGGCTTCCATCGAGCTGCATATGAACTCATACACGCGCCGATTGAATTCCGTTACGAATCGCTCTGGCGGGCATATCTTCACTATCTCGGGGTAATAGTCCGGATTATTGTACAGATAGCAGATCAGCAGCTCTTCGGCGTTGGCTTCGCCGGGGTGCGCCGCCGCCTGCGGATTTATGGGATCGCGCCTGTCGGCGAAACGCAGCATATCCTGCGTCTGCTTTTTGCGCTTGCGGTAATATTCACGCCGCGCGGAGTTTTTTATCTCCTGCTCCAAAAGCTGATACTGCACGCCCAGCTCTTCCGCGACGCGGTGGCCGTAAAGGTCGCGTTCTACGGGCGATTCCAGCGCGGCGAGTATCTTCACCGCGGCGTCCTTATACTCCAGCTTGCCTGCGTCGGTAGTAAGGTCTAGCCCGTTTTTCGCCTTTTGCAGACGAAACATCACTGCGCCCGCAGCCTTTTCCAACAGCTGCTCAAAAGCCGCCGCGCCGAATTTGCCGATAAATTCATCGGGGTCTTTCGCGCCGCGCATCTGTATAACGGTGGTTTTCAGCCCCGCCGATGACAATATGCCTATCGCTTTCTGCGTAGCTTTTTGACCCGCCTCGTCGGCGTCGTAGCAGATGACGACCTCTTTCGCGTAGTTGGAGATAAGCTTCGCCTGCTCGGGTGTGAGCGCCGTGCCGCATGAAGCTACGGCGTTGTCAAAGCCCGCCTGCGTCAGCGAGATAACGTCGAGATTGCCCTCGCAGAGCAGCACCCTGCCGCTTTTCACGGCGGAATTTTTGGCGATGTTCATAGAGAACAGAAATTTATTTTTATTGTAGACCAAGCTGTCGCGCGAGTTTAGGTACTTGCGCTTATCGTCCCCCAGCGTGCGCCCGCCGAAGCCGACTATATGACCCGTAAGGTCTATGAAGGGAAACATCGCGCGGTCTACGAAAAAGTCAAAGGTCTTTTTTG
>DBEZOM010000174.1:0-5939 GCA_048252855.1 Ruminococcus sp. | reverse complement strand
TTTATGGATATGAAAATAGCTATACTCCGCCGACTTACATTTGAAATGGATACGCGAGTCGAGCGGCAGGCTTAAAATTCGTTTGAACAAAATTACAAAATTTGCCGAAAGGATAGATGAATATGAAAAGAGAGCTGGATAAGCTTTACAGCCCCTCAGATTTTGAGGATAGAATTTATAAGATGTGGGTCGATGAAAACTGCTTCCACGCAGAGCGCGACCCCGAAAAAACGCCCTACACTATCGTTATCCCGCCCCCAAATATAACGGGTCAGCTTCATATGGGCCACGCGCTCGATAACACTCTTCAGGATATTCTTATCCGCTGGAAGAGAATGAGCGGCTACTGCGCGCTCTGGGTACCCGGCACTGACCATGCTTCCATCGCGACCGAGGCTAAGATAGTCGAAGCAATGCGCAAAGAGGGCATCACTAAGGACGACCTCGGCAGAGATGGCTTCCTCAAGCGCGCGTGGGCGTGGAAAGAGCAGTACGGCGGCAGAATAGTTTCGCAGCTCAAAAAGCTCGGCTCGTCCTGCGACTGGGAGCGCGAGCGCTTCACCCTCGACGAGGGCTGTTCTAAGGCTGTTAAAGATGTATTTGTAAATTATTACAATAAAGGCCTTATCTACCGCGGCGAGAGAATTATAAACTGGTGTCCGCATTGCCGTACATCTATCTCCAACGCCGAGGTAGAGTATGAAGATCAGGCAGGCCATTTCTGGCATCTCCGCTACCCGCTGAAAGATGGTTCGGGCTACGTTGAGCTTGCTACCACCCGTCCCGAAACTCTGCTGGGCGATACCGCAGTTGCCGTAAACCCCAAGGATGAGCGCTATAAGGACATTGTTGGCAAGACCCTTATCCTGCCGCTCGTTGGCAGAGAGATACCCGTTGTCGCCGACAGCTATGTTGACATGGAGTTCGGTACAGGCGTAGTTAAGATCACCCCCGCGCATGACCCCAACGACTTCGAGGTCGGCAAGCGCCACGATCTGCCAGTTCTGAACGTTCTGACCGAGGACGCTAAGATAGTAGACGATTATCCCGAGTACGCTGGTATGGATAGATACGAAGCGAGAAAGAAGATAGTCGAAGACCTCGAAAAGGGCGGCTACCTCGTAGAAGTTGAAGACCACGAGCACAACGTCGGCACCTGCTACCGCTGCGGCACTACCGTGGAGCCTCGCGTTTCGCTCCAGTGGTTCGTAAAGATGGACGAGCTTGCCAAGCCTGCTATCAAGGCGGTAGAGGACGGCGACATCAAGTTCGTTCCCGATAGATTTGAGAAGAATTACCTTAACTGGATGAACGATATTCGCGATTGGTGCATATCCCGTCAGCTTTGGTGGGGTCACCGCATACCCGCGTTCTACTGCGACGACTGCGGCGAAATGGTGGTTTCTAAGGAAAGCGAAGTTTGCTGTCCTAAGTGCGGCAAGCCCATGCGCCAAGACCCCGACACCCTCGATACATGGTTCTCCTCGGCGCTTTGGCCGTTCTCTACCCTCGGCTGGCCCGATGATACCGAAGACCTCAAATATTTCTACCCGACCAGCACCCTCGTTACCGGCTACGATATTATCCCGTTCTGGGTATCGCGCATGATAGTTGCGGGTATGGAAAATATGAAGGAAAAGCCTTTTGATACCGTGCTTATCCACGGCCTTGTCCGCGACGAGCAGGGCAGAAAGATGTCTAAGTCGCTCGGCAACGGCATCGACCCGCTGGAAGTTATCGACAAATACGGCGCTGACGCTCTGCGTTTCATGCTCGCTACGGGCAACGCTCCCGGCAACGATATGCGCTATTCTGACGATAAGGTAAAGGCTTCAAGAAACTTTGCCAACAAGCTTTGGAATGCAGCACGCTTCATAATGATGAACCTGCCCGAGGGCTTTACCGCCGACGAACTGCCCGCGCAGATGAATATCGAGGACAAGTGGATAGTTTCCAAATTCAACACCCTCGCTAAAGAGATCGACGAGAACCTTACCAACTTCGACCTCGGCGTAGCGGTAGCTAAGCTCTACGACTTCATTTGGGACGTTTACTGCGACTGGTACATCGAGCTGACTAAGCCGAGAATTGCGGCGGGCGGAGATACCGCGGCGGCGGCGCAGACGGTGCTCGTTTGGGTAATGAAAGGTATGCTGAAACTTCTCCACCCCTTCATGCCGTACATCACCGAAGAGATCTGGCAGACTCTTACCGACGGCGCAAGCATTCTCATGCTCGAAAAGTACCCCGTTTACGATGAGTCGCTCAACTTCTCGGCTGAGGAGATCGACTTCGGCAAGATCATCGCGGCTATCAAGGCGGTAAGAAATATCCGCAGCGAAATGAACGTTGTGCCCTCGGTAAAGGCTAAGCTCTATATCGAAACGGCTCAGCCCGAAGTTTTCGCAAACGGCGTTATGTTCTTCGAGCGCCTTGCCTCCGCAAGCGAGGTCGAGATACTCGAAAAGGCTGACGTTAAGGACGCTGTTACCGCAGTTACCGACGCGGCGAGAATTTTCATCCCGCTCTCCGACATCGTAGATACCGAAAAGGAGCGCGCACGCCTCGATAAGGAGAAGAAAAAGGTTCAGAAAGACATCGACTTCCTCTCGGGCAAGCTGAATAATCAGGGCTTCCTCGCGAAAGCTCCCGAACAGCTCATCGCGGCGCAGAAAGAAAAACTCGCAAAGGCTCAGGAAAAAATGGCGAAGATAGAAGAGTCGCTCGCGGCGCTCAAGTAAATCGCAATATGATATAAAAAGAGGGAACATCTCGGCAAAAGATGTTCCCTTATTTTTTGTTAATTTTTAACTTCGTAGACCTTGTTCAGCAGGATAACGCAGACTATGTAAAACGCCGCCGCGAAGAATCCAGCAAACACGCAGTCGGAAAGCTGCGCGGCTTTTGTCAGCGTGTCGCCCTCGCCGAATATCTGCGTAAAAGTTTTCATCAGCCCAAGCTGTATGCAGAAGTAGCTTAGCGCGACTATCAGTCCGCCGAATATAAAGACCACCGTGCCGAAAAGCACCCGTCGCCGCGCCGCGCTCGCGATGAGCATTACCATGAAACAGAAGAGCAGAGCCATCAGCATGAAGATCAGCCCGCGCACCCAAGATATGGGGTCGAACTGCGCGCTCTCAGCCTGCGTGTACACCGCGTTCGTGCTGTTGATGAGCTTCGTCAGCAGGCTCTCGGCGGTGTCGCAGATCAGCCGCGCGGGTATGTACCATACCGTACAGCAGACCAGCTTTGAGATGATCTGCGCGCTCGGCGGTATCGGCAGGCAGACTGTCAGCACCGCTTCACGGCTGAAATACGCGCGTATAAATCTGCTCAGCGGCATAGCGAACGCCGTGGCAAGCATACCCAGCGAGCACACGAACACAGCCAGTTCTAAAAATATCAGCATAGTCTGCGCGTAGCTCTCCGCGTCGTCAGGGAAGTGCGCGATGGTCGCGAGTGCAATGCCGATAATCACCGCCAACGAGCCGAATATAGTCAGCACGGCTCGCACCGTGCAGGCCAGGTCGCGGCGTATCAGTTTTCCGAGGTTCAGCATTGGCAGACCTCCTTGAAAAGTGCGGCGGGGTCGCATTCGCGCGCCGAGCCGTAGTGCCGCACCGTGCCGTTTTGCAGTATCAGCAGATCGTCCAGCGCTTGCGCCGCCTCAGTAATGTCGTTCACGGCGACAAGCACAGCGCTCTCCTCGCGTGCCAACTCGCCTATTTTCTGATAGATGTATGCCCGCGTTCGCTCGTCAGCGCCCGCCGCAGGTTCGTCCAGCAGATACAGCGCCGCCTGCCGCGAAGCCGTCAGCGCAAACTGTATGCCCCGCCGCGCGCCCTGCGAAAATGCCCCGAAGCGCTTGTTGATGTCGATGCTCAGATCATCCAGCATAGCGAGCGCCGCTGCCGAGCTGAAGTCCTTGAACCACCCGCTGAATAGCCGCACCGCTTCGCCGATCTTTACATCGTCGGGCAGCATATCGCGGTCGGGGAGGTAGGCTGTCAGCGCGCGCGTTTTTTTGCCGACGGGCAGCCCGCAGATCTCGACTTCGCCGCTTTCGGCGCGCATAAGCCCCGCGGCTATCCGCAGCAGAGTGCTCTTGCCGCAGCCGTGCAGCCCGCAAAGCCCCACGACCCTGCCGCTGTAAACGCTCACGCTGACGTCGGTGAGCGCGGGCATTCTGCCCGGTTTTCTGCTGACCTCGCTCAGCCGCAGTATCTCAGCCATACTTCCTCCTTAAACACAAAACGCCGCTTCGCTCTTGCCCGCAGGCGCGAACGTTCGCGGCGTTGTTTTTTACAAAAATTATCTTTCCTCGCAGATCAGCTTTATAGCCGTGCGCTCCTCGCCGTCGATGACGACGTTTGCGAATGCGGGAATACATATCATATTTATGCCCAGCGGTGCGAGGTAACCTCTTGCGATGGCGACTGCCTTTATCGCCTGATTAGCCGCGCCTGCGCCGACCGCCTGCACCTCTACCGCGCCGCTGTCGCGGACAACGCCCGAGATCGCGCCTGCTACCGAGTTCGGAACTGATCTTGAAGACACTTTTAAAATTTCCATTTATTGTACCTCCGGCTAAACTATTATCCATTCGCAGATGTGAAAAATCTTCCGCTATGGTAATTTAATTATACAACATTTTTTAAAAATTTGCAACAGTTCGGCGGATTTTTTGTAGGTTATCTCATAATTATGCGCTCAATTTTGTTTGCTTTGCCCAATTTTTCATCAAATTCAACTGCCACCGCGTTTATGAAAGCCGGATTTTCGCTGATCTTAAATGTAACAGGGCAGTGGTACTTCATTTTTTGAATCGCTATCTCGGTGTCCACACCCAGTACGGAAAGCTCGGGGCCGGTCATTCCCGCGTCGGTGATGTACGCCGTGTGCCCGCCGAGAATGGCTTCGTCCGCCGTCTGAACGTGCGTGTGCGTGCCGAAAACGCCAGTAACTCTGCCCGCGAGGTACTGCCCCATAGCCTTTTTCTCCGAAGTAGCCTCCGCGTGAAAATCTACGAAAATGTTGGGCGTGTCCGCCTCTTCTATAAGCTTGTCAACGCAGAAGAAAGGGTTGTCCAGCGCCTCGAGCCCTACTGTTCCCATCAGGCTGATAACGGCTATCTTCACAGGGAAAACGTCAACTACGCAGCTTCCTCTGCCTGAAACGCCCTCGGGAAAATTTGCGGGGCGCAGCAGCGTTTCAGCCTCGTCGTAAAGGCTTGTGCAGCCCTTTTGCTGAAATGAGTGGTTGCCGCCCGTAACAACGTCAGCGCCCAGCCGTACCAGCCGTTGGTAAGAAGCGCGGTTGACGCCGTTGCCGACCGCCGAGTTTTCGCCGTTGATTATAGTGAAATCTATCGCGAGGTCGCGCTTTAGCTTGTAAAGCCGCCGCTCGAGTATCTCAATTCCCGCGCTTCCCACAACGTCGCCGACAAAGAGCATTTTCATAGCAAATTTCCTTTCAATTCGCACCCGTCTTGCGGGCCTTTGCAACAAAGCGCCTCGGTATCTGCCCGAAGCGCTCGAAAAAATATGGTGCCGGTGGTCGGGCTCGAACCGACACGGTATCGCTACCAACGGATTTTGAGTCCGTCACGTCTGCCAATTCCATCACACCGGCATTATGTATCTATTATATCAAATAATGCGGTGTTTGTCAAGGGGAAATTTTGCATTGTAAGCATTTATTTAAATTTTATTTTCCCTCCATCTCCGAAACCTCTATCTTCTCATACCCCTCCCCATTTTCCGACCGTACAATAGCGTACCCGTCCACTATCGCCGCGATGTCGTAACTCTCTTTCAGCTTAGCAAGCTTTTTGTCGCCCTCGTCGTAAAGATACTCGCCGCCGCGGCAACACTTAATGATTTCTTCATATTCTGTTCCTCTGCCGATCGTGAGGGCAAAAAAATGCAAGGCTGCATCGC
>DBEZOM010000173.1:0-12642 GCA_048252855.1 Ruminococcus sp. | reverse complement strand
ATATTTCACATACTATTATAACATATTTAGCGCTATTTGTCCACCGAATGTGCATGAATTAAAATTTTTTTAACAAAAAAAAACGAGCCTGCCGAAGCAGACTCGCCTTTTATTTGAAGTAATAAATTACTCGTTGATCTTGGTAACAACGCCGGAACCAACAGTTCTGCCGCCCTCACGGATAGCGAAACGAAGTCCCTCTTCGATTGCGATAGGAGTGATAAGCTCAACGTCCATCGAAACGTTATCGCCAGGCATGCACATTTCCTTGTCAGCAGGAAGAGTGATAACGCCGGTAACGTCGGTAGTTCTGAAATAGAACTGAGGTCTGTAGTTGTTGAAGAAAGGAGTATGACGGCCGCCCTCGTCCTTCTTCAGAACGTAAACCTGACCGGCAAACTTGGTGTGGGGATGAATGGAACCGGGCTTGCAGAGAACCTGTCCTCTTTCAACCTGATCTCTGGTGATACCACGGAGCAGTGCGCCGATGTTGTCGCCAGCCTCGGCGTAGTCAAGAGTCTTTCTGAACATCTCGATACCGGTAACAACGGTGGTCTGCTTCTCATCGGAAAGACCAACGATCTCAACCTGCTCGTTTACGTTCAGACGTCCACGCTCAACTCTACCGGTTACAACGGTACCACGGCCGGAAATGGTCATAGTATCCTCGATAGGCATCAGGAAAGGCTTAGCATCGTCTCTCTCAGGGCTGGGGATGAACTCGTCAACAGCGTCCATGAGGTCGATGATGGGCTTGTAAGCGGGGTCAGAAAGATCATCGGGAGCTTCGAGTGCAGCAAGTGCAGAACCGATGATGATAGGAGTGTCGTCGCCAGGGAAATCATAAGAAGAAAGCAGATCTCTGATGTCCATTTCAACGAGCTCGAGCAGCTCAGGGTCGTCAACCTGGTCAGCCTTGTTCATGAAAACAACGATAGCAGGAACGCCTACCTGACGAGCAAGCAGGATGTGCTCTCTGGTCTGAGCCATAGGGCCGTCAGAAGCAGCAACAACAAGGATAGCGCCGTCCATCTGAGCAGCACCGGTGATCATGTTCTTAACGTAGTCAGCGTGACCCGGGCAGTCAACGTGAGCATAGTGACGCTTGTCAGTCTCGTACTCAACGTGAGCGGTGTTGATTGTGATTCCTCTTTCTCTCTCTTCAGGAGCCTTATCGATCATATCGTAAGCCTCGTACTGAGCCTGACCCTTAAGTGCGACGGTCTTGGTGATAGCAGCGTTAAGAGTGGTCTTGCCGTGGTCAACGTGGCCGATGGTTCCGATGTTTACGTGCGGTTTGGTTCTTTCAAATTTAGCCTTAGCCATTGGAAATTTCCTCCTTAAATATAGATTGCATATAAAATACACGTTTGTATATTTTCATTATAACAGAAATGCATCTGTTTTGCAAGGGGTTTTGCGAAAAAATATTGAATTTTTTTGCAGAATTATTCACCCTTCTTGCGTGCGTTCATGATCTTCTCAGAGATGGACTTCGGTACTTCGATGTAGCTGTGAGGCTCCATGGTGTACTGTCCGCGGCCCTGGGTCTTAGAACGCAGGTCGTTCGAGTAGCCGAACATTTCGGAAAGCGGAACAAGGCTGTCTACCTGAACGGCGCCGGGTCTTGTTTCCTGACCGAGGATCTGTCCTCTTCTCGAGTTGAGGTCACCGATAACGGTTCCGAGATAATCATCGGGAGCGATTACGGTTACCTTCATGATAGGCTCAAGGATAACGGGGTCTGCCTTGCGCATAGCTTCCTTGAATGCCATCGAACCGGCGAGCTTGAATGCCATTTCGGAAGAGTCTACTTCGTGGTAAGATCCATCGTAAAGCTCTACCTTAACGTCAACTACGGGGTAGCCTGCGAGTACGCCTGCTTCCATAGCGCCCTTGATACCGGCGTCAACTGCTGGGATGTATTCCTTAGGAATAGCACCGCCGACAACGTTGTTGATAAATTCATAGCCCTTACCGGACTCGTTAGGTTCAACGTTGATCTTAACGTGACCGTACTGACCCTTACCACCCGACTGCTTAGCATACTTGTAATCAACGTTTGCATTGCTTCTGATGGTCTCTTTGTAGGATACCTGAGGTGCGCCTACGTTAGCCTCTACCTTGAACTCACGGAGAAGTCTGTCTACGATGATCTCGAGGTGAAGCTCGCCCATTCCGGCGATGATGGTCTGTCCGGTCTCCTCGGAAGTCCATGTTCTGAAAGTCGGGTCTTCTTCAGCCAGCTTAGCCAGCGCGATACCCATCTTTTCCTGACCTGCCTTAGTCTTAGGCTCGATTGCGAGCTGAATAACAGGCTCAGGGAATTCCATGGATTCGAGTATTACGGGGAACTTCTCATCGCAGAGAGTGTCGCCCGTAGTAGTATTTTTCAGACCGATAGCTGCGGCGATGTCGCCTGCGTAAACGGTCTCGATGTCTTTTCTGTGGTTCGAGTGCATCTGAACTATACGTCCGATTCTCTCGTTCTTGTCCTTAGAAGCGTTGTAAACGCTGGAACCAGCCTGAAGAACGCCCGAATATACTCTGAAGAAGCAGAGCTTTCCTACGAAGGGGTCGGTAGCGATCTTGAACGCGAGAGCTGCAAAGGGCTCTTCATCGCTCGAAGGTCTTTCAACTTCTTCGCCCGTCTCGGGGTTAACGCCCTTGATGTGGGGTACGTCGATAGGTGCAGGCATATAGTCAACGATAGCGTCGAGCAGCTTCTGTACGCCCTTGTTCTTATAGGAAGTACCGCAGGTTACGGGAACCATGGTGTTAGCGATAGTAGACTTTCTGATAACAGCCTTCATCTCATCAATGGTGATCTCCTCGTCTGCAAAGAACTTCTCAGCAATATCGTCGTCTACCTCAGCGAGGTGCTCGATAAGGTCGTTACGATATTCCTCAGCCTTCTCCACCATATCCTCAGGTATATCGGTGACGTTGATGTCAGTACCGAGGTCGTTGGTGTAGATATACGCCTTCATTTCCAGCAGGTCAATGATGCCCTGGAAATCTTCCTCAGAGCCGATAGGCAGCTGGATAGGAACAGCGTTGGTCTTGAGTCTGTTATGAAGCATATCAAGAACGTTGTAGAAGTCAGCGCCCATAATATCCATCTTGTTTACATAAACCATTCTGGGGACCTTGTAGTTATCAGCCTGACGCCAAACTGTTTCGGTCTGGGGCTCAACGCCTCCCTTAGCACAGAGAACGGTTACGGATCCGTCGAGTACACGGAGAGATCTTTCAACCTCTACGGTGAAGTCAACGTGTCCCGGGGTGTCGATGATGTTGAGTCTGTGACCCTTCCAGTAGCAAGTAGTAGCAGCGGAGGTGATAGTGATACCTCTTTCCTGCTCCTGCGCCATCCAGTCCATCGTAGCTGCACCCTCGTGAGTTTCTCCAATTTTATGGTTTACACCGGTATAAAACAGGATACGCTCGGTCGTGGTTGTTTTACCGGCGTCAATATGAGCCATGATACCAATATTTCTGGTATCCTGCAATGAACAATCTCTTGCCATAATATCCTCCTGTTTACCTTATTACCATCTGAAATGTGCGAAAGCCTTGTTAGCTTCAGCCATTCTGTGTGTTTCGTCGCGCTTCTTGCAGGATCCGCCCACTCCGTTAAGAGCGTCGAGTATCTCTGCTGCGAGTCTTTCCTTCATGGTGTCTTCGTTTCTCTCGCGCGAGAACTTAGTTATCCAACGAAGTCCGAGAGTCTGACGTCTGTCAGGACGAACCTCCATAGGAACCTGGTAGGTAGCACCGCCTACACGGCGAGCCTTTACCTCCAGCTCAGGCATTATGTTATCCATAGCCTCTTCAAATACCTCAAGAGCGGGACGTCCGGTCTTTTCTTCAACGATCTCAAATGCTCCGTAAACGATCTTCTGGGCTACGCCCTTCTTTCCGTCGAGCATGATGTTGTTTACGAGTCTGGTAACAAGCTTGGACTTGTATACAGGATCCTCGAGAACGTCTCTCTTTGAAACCTTACCTCTTCTTGGCACTGTAATTCCCTCCTTCACAATAATGAATTCACAGGTACTCGCTCCGCAGGCTTGCCCTGCGGCCCCGACCAGTACTGCGGCAAGGTGAATCTATAAAATGAATCACTCCGCTTTACTGTGGTCTTCGCAGTGTTGCGACAATGAGTTTTAACCTTTTTGAATAAGTCTTTTTTAGGCAGCCTTTAAATTACTTTCCTGCCTTAGGTCTTTTGGCACCGTACTTGGAACGAGCCTGCATTCTCTTAGCAACGCCCTGTGCGTCAAGAGTACCTCTGATGATGTGGTAACGAGTACCGGGGAGGTCCTTTACACGGCCGCCTCTGATGAGAACAACGCTGTGCTCCTGAAGATTGTGTCCGATACCGGGGATGTAAGCTGTTACTTCAGTTCCGTTTGTAAGCTTAACTCTCGCGATCTTTCTCATAGCGGAGTTAGGCTTCTTAGGGGTAGCAGTTCTTACTGCGGTGCAAACGCCTCTCTTCTGGGGGCAGCTCTGGTCGATCACCTTTTTCTTCTTAGAGTTGTAACCCTTCTGAAGTGCAGGTGCAGTAGACTTAGAGTCGAAGCTGTCTCTTCCTTTTTTAACTAACTGGTTAAAAGTTGGCATAATATCTCTCCTTTCTGCAAAATTACATACGCCGCCGTACTACGTCAGCATACTTTCCTATTATACACCATGTATCCCTGCTTGTCAATACCCATTCACACATTTAATACATTTTTTTTACTGATTTTTAATCATATAAAAAGACCGCTCCCCTTTTGGAACGGTCTTTTCTTTATATTGTGCGTTATTTAGCTCAGATATTGGTAAAACCCTCAGAAGTATGAGCGCTCGCGCTCTCGTTCTTGACGATCTGAACGTTGTTGTAAACGTCCATACCTGTACCTGCGGGTATGAGCTTACCGATAATAACGTTCTCCTTAAGACCAAGCAGGTGGTCGGTCTTGCCCTTGATGGCGGCGTCGGTAAGAGCCTTTGTGGTTTCCTGGAATGATGCTGCCGAAAGGAACGAATCGGAGTAGCTGGAAGCCTTTGTGATACCCTGAAGTACGGGAACGGTGGTCACCAGTCTTGCACTGATGTCGCCCTCGTCGATCTTCTTCTGTATCTCTTCGTTTACAGCCGCGATCTCGGTCTTTTCTACAAGGCTGCCGGGCAGCAGGTAGCTCGAGCCGCTGTCGTCGATCTTTACCTTCTTCATCATCTGGCGAACGATAACTTCGATGTGCTTATCGTTGATGTCAACACCCTGCAGGCGGTAAACCTTCTGTACTTCGGTGATGATGTAGTTCTGTACAGCTTCTACGCCGTTTACTGCGAGTATATCGCCGGGGTTGATCGAGCCTTCGGTAAGGGGATCGCCCGCGCTTACAGTGTCGCCCTCCTTTACCTTCAGCTTGTAGCCGTAAGGTATCGAGTAAGTTTCCTGAGCGGGGTTCTCGAGGTCCTCGCCGGTAACGATGACCTGACGCATCTTCTTAACTTCCTCGATGCGTACAGTACCGTCTATTCTTGTGATTATAGCCGCGCCCTTCGGACGTCTGCTCTCGAAAAGTTCCTCTACGCGGGGAAGACCCTGTGTAATATCTTCCGCCGATGCGATACCGCCCGTATGGAACGTTCTCATGGTAAGCTGTGTACCCGGCTCGCCTATCGACTGCGCCGAGATTACGCCGACCGCTTCGCCGACTCTTACCACCTTGCCGTTTGCGAGGTTAGCGCCGTAGCACTTAGCGCATACGCCGTTTCTGGCCTTGCAGGCGAGTACCGAGCGGATCTTTATGCGATCTCTGCCCGTATCGTCGAGTATCTGTACTACTCTTTCCGCGTCGTGCTCGGTCATCAGCTTGTGGTGCGAAACTGCGATCTCGCCCGTCTTAGGATCCTTGAGGTCTTCAACGAGGTATCTGCCGACAAGTCTTTCAGCCAGCGGCTCGATCTTCTCTCTGCCGTTTCTGATCTCGAATACGTCGATACCGTCGGTAGTTCCGCAGTCTTCCTCGCGGATGATTACGTCCTGCGAAACGTCTACCAGACGTCTGGTCAGGTAACCCGAGTCAGCGGTACGCAGCGCGGTATCAGCCAGACCCTTACGAGCTCCTCGAGAGGAGATGAAGTATTCCAGAATGTTAAGACCTTCACGGTAGTTAGCTCTGATAGGCATCTCGATGGTCGAACCCGAGGTGTTCGCGATAAGTCCGCGCATACCTGCGAGCTGACGGATCTGGTTTATCGAACCACGCGCACCGGAGTCCGCCATCATGTTGATGGGGTTGTACGGGTCAAGACCCGCTTTCAGCGCGTCGGTAACTTCGTCGGTAGCGTTGTTCCAGATCTCGATGAAGCGCTTCGACTTCTCTTCGCGCGAGATGTAGCCGCGCTTGTACTGGCGGTCGATAACGTCTACCAGCGAGTCGGCGTGCGCGAGGATGTCTTTCTTAGCCTCAGGTATCTCAGCGTCGCATACCGCAACGGTGATAGCCGCCTTGGTGGAATACTTGAAGCCGAGAGCCTTTATCTTATCCAGCACTTCCGAAGTGTATGTCGTGCCGTGCTGGTGTATACATCTTTCTACGATGTCCGAAAGCTGACCCTTCTTTACGAGGAAGCTTACCTCGAGGTCGAACTGCTTGTCGGAATTGGTTCTGTCAACGTATCCCAGATCCTGCGGGATATTTTCGTTGAATATCAGTCTGCCGACGGTAGCGTCGATTATCTTCGATACCTGCCTGTCGCCAAGCTGCTTTGTGATCTTTACCTTGATGGCGGCGTGCAGGGAAACTACGCCCTGATCGTAAGCCATAAGGGCTTCGTTCACGTCGCGGAACACCTTGCCCTCGCCCGGCTCGCCCTCTTTCTGAAGGGTGAGGTAGTAAGAACCAAGGATCATATCCTGCGTAGGTACTGCAACGGGGCGTCCGTCGGAAGGCTTCAGCAGGTTGTTCGCTGCGAGCATAAGGAATCTCGCCTCAGCCTGCGCTTCGGGGGAGATGGGCAGATGCACCGCCATCTGGTCGCCGTCGAAGTCAGCGTTGTAAGCCGTGCAAACCAGCGGGTGAAGCTTTATAGCTCTGCCCTCTACCAGTACAGGCTCGAATGCCTGGATACCGAGGCGGTGGAGGGTAGGCGCACGGTTCAGCAGTACGGGGTGGCCCTGAATAACGTTCTCCAGCGCGTCCCATACGATGGGCTCCATGCGCTCGATGGCGTTCTTCGCGCCGTTGATGTTGAGCTGCGGGTTGGTGCTTATATCAGTAAGGCGCTTGATAACGAAAGGCTTGAAAAGCTCGAGAGCCATTTCCTTAGGCAGACCGCACTGATACATTTTCAGCTCAGGGCCTACTACGATAACGGAACGGCCGGAGTAGTCAACACGTTTACCGAGCAGGTTCTGACGGAAACGTCCCTGCTTACCTTTCAGCATATCTGAAAGCGACTTGAAAGCGCGGTTGTTCGGGCCAGTTACAGGTCTGCCGTGGCGTCCGTTGTCGATAAGGGCGTCTACCGCTTCCTGCAGCATTCTCTTTTCGTTTCTTATGATGATGTCGGGAGCTTTCAGCTCGAGCATTCTCTTGAGTCGGTTATTTCTGTTGATAACTCTTCTGTACAGGTCGTTCAGGTCGCTGGTAGCGTATCTGCCGCCGTCGAGCATTACCATAGGGCGAAGTTCGGGTGGGATAACGGGTACTACGTCGAGTATCATCCATTCGGGTCTGTTGCCCGAAGTTCTGAAAGCTTCTACTACTTCCAGTCTTTTGAGCAGCTTTATCTTCTTCTGGCCGGCGGGCAGGTCTTCAAGCTCTGCTTTCAGCTCGGCAGAGAGCTTTTCGAGGTCGATCTCTTCGAGCAGCTCTTTTATAGCCTCAGCGCCCATGCCTGCCTTGAATGCGTCGTCGTACTTCTCGCGCATCTCAACGTAGTCTTTCTCGCTGAGAAGCTGGCACTTGGTAAGCTCGGTGTTGCCGGGGTCGATAACTATATACTTGGTGAAGTAGAGAACTTCCTCCAGCCTTTTCTGGCTGACTTCTATCATCTGACCTATTCTCGAGGGAGTACCCTTGAAGTACCAGATGTGCGATACGGGTGCTGCAAGCTCGATATGGCCCATTCTCTCGCGTCTTACGTCCTTCTTCGCGATAACTACGCCGCAGCGCTCGCAGACCTTGCCTTTAAGGTACTTCTGCTGCTTGTACTTTCCGCAGTGGCAAGTCCAGTCCTTAGTAGGTCCAAAGATCCTTTCGCAGAAAAGACCGTCCTTTTCAGGCTTCTGGGTGCGGTAATTTATAGTTTCAGGGCGGGTCACCTCACCGTAAGACCATTCTCTGATCTTTTCGGGCGAAGCGAGCGAGATTTTTATTGATTCAAAAACATTAGATTCCAATATTGTACCCTCTTCCTCTATTGTTGATCGGGCGTTTTCAGCGCCGCCGCGCGGCAGCGCCTGCCCTTATTGCTTTTGCATTGCTCGTATAAAACGCATCAGAATTCGTCGTTTTCGTCCTCTGAGTAGTTATCGTCGTAGTCGTTGACATAGTCGTCATCGTCTGCAAAAAGGTCGCCGCCGTTATCGTCGTCGCCCAGCGATACGCTGTCTTCGCCGTCAGCGCTTTCTGCGTCGTTTATAACAAATCCTGCGTCCTCAAATTCATCGTCATCGGGCAGCATACTGAAATCAGTGCCCTCGTCGAGATGCTTGAAGTTAGCCGGCTCTTCCTCAGTGTAATTCTGACGAAGCTCTACCTTTTCGCCGTCCTTGCCGTAGATCTCAAGATCCAGACCGAGCGACTGCAGCTCCTTAACAAGTACCTTGAATGCTTCGGGTATGCCCGGAGTAGGTACGTTCTGTCCGTCGCTGATAGCGTGGTAGGTCTTATCTCTTCCGTCCTTATCGTCAGACTTGACGGTGAGTATTTCCTGAAGGGTGTAAGCAGCGCCGTAAGCTTCGAGCGCCCAAACTTCCATCTCACCGAATCTCTGGCCGCCGAACTGGGCTTTACCGCCGAGAGGCTGCTGAGTTACAAGCGAGTACGGGCCGGTAGATCTTGCGTGGATCTTATCGTCTACCAGATGGTGCAGCTTGAGGTAATACATATATCCTACGGTTACTCGGTTATCGAACTTTTCGCCTGTACGTCCGTCGTATACGGTGAACTTTCCGTCCTCGCTCATGCTGAGGGCGTTGGGGTTGATGACTTCGTCCATGGTGTGCAGCTCGAAATCATCGTCCTTGTGCTCGAGGTAATTTTCCTGAGCGGCTCTGAAGCAGGCTCTGATGTCCTCTTCGTGCGCGCCGTCGAATACAGGGGTCATGATCTTCCAGCCGAGTGCCTTGGAAGCCATACCGAGGTGTACTTCCAGTACCTGACCGATGTTCATACGCGAAGGTACGCCGAGGGGGTTCAGCACGATGTCGAGCGGTGTGCCGTCCTCGAGGAAAGGCATATCCTCAGGCGGCAGTATGCGGGAAACTACACCCTTGTTGCCGTGGCGGCCCGCCATCTTATCGCCGACCGAGATCTTTCTCTTCTGCGCGATGTAGCAGCGTACCAGCATATTTACGCCGGGTGCGAGCTCGTCGCAGTTCTCTCTTGTGAACACCTTTACGTCGATGATAGTTCCCGATTCGCCGTGAGGTACTTTCAGCGAGTTGTCGCGAACGTCGCGCTCCTTATCGCCGAATATAGCTCTCAGCAGGCGCTGCTCGGGGCAAACCTCGGTCTCGCCCTTAGGCGTTACCTTACCTACCAGTATATCGCCGGGGCGAACGTCTGCGCCTATGCGGATTATACCATTTTCGTCGAGGTTAGCGAGGTACTCTTCCTTCACCTGCGGAATATCTCTTGTGATCTCCTCAGGGCCGAGCTTTGTTTCTCTTGCTTCTATCTCGTACTCTTCGATGTGTATAGATGTGTATTTATCCTGTCTTACAAGGTTTTCGTTGAGCAGTACAGCGTCCTCGTAGTTGTAGCCTTCCCATGTCATGAAGCCTATGAGGGCGTTTTTACCGAGCGAAAGCTCGCCGTTTGATGTAGCGGGGCCGTCGCCGATTATCTGATGAGCCTCTACGCGCTCGCCCTTATCTACTATCGGGCGCTGGTTGGTGCAGGTGCCCGCGTTAGAGCGCTTGAACTTGATGAGCTCGTAGGTGCGCAGGTTGCCGTCGTCCTCGCGGATAACTATCTTGTCTGCGTCTACCTTCTCAACAACGCCTGCCTTGTCGGTAACTACCGCAACGCCTGAGTCGAGGCAAGCCTTGTACTCCATACCTGTACCTACGATAGGCGACTCGGTCTTGAGCAGAGGAACAGCCTGACGCTGCATGTTAGATCCCATCAGCGCGCGGTTCGCGTCGTCGTTTTCAAGGAAAGGTATGCAAGCGGTAGCTACTGAAACTACCATCTTAGGCGAAATATCCATGAAGTCGATATTTTCGCGGTCTATTTCAAGAATCTGGTCACGGTATCTGCCGTTTACCTTAGCTCTTGCAAACTTGTTGTCCTCGGTAAGAGGTTCGTTCGCCTGAGCTACCATGTAGTTATCCTCAACGTCAGCGGTCATGTAAACTACTTCGTCGGTAACTACGCCCGTTTCCTTATCTACTCTTCTGTAAGGAGCTTCGATAAAGCCGTACTCGTTTATCTTCGCGAAAGACGCGAGGTAAGAGATCAGACCGATATTAGGGCCTTCAGGAGTTTCTATAGGACACATTCTTCCGTAATGTGTGTAGTGTACGTCGCGGACTTCAAATCCTGCGCGGTCACGCGAAAGACCTCCGGGGCCCAGCGCGGAAAGACGTCTTTTATGAGTAAGCTCAGCCAGCGGGTTGTTCTGGTCCATGAACTGCGAAAGCGGCGATGAACCGAAGAATTCCTTTATAGCTGCGGTGATAGGTCTGATATTGATGAGCGCGGCAGGGGTGATAACTTCTATATCCTGCGACTGGATGTTCATTCTCTCGCGGATAACGCGCTCCATTCTGGTGAAGCCGATGCGGAACTGGTTCTGGAGCAGCTCGCCTACCGAACGTATTCTTCTGTTGCCGAGATGGTCTATATCATCAACGGTGCCCACGCCCTCGCAGAGGTTGAGGAAGTAGGAGATGGTAGCGATTATATCGTCGAGTATGATGTGCTTGGGAACAAGCTCGCTCGCGCGCTCTTTGATCGCGGTGAAGATAGCTTCTTCGTCGTCGCTCTCTTCAAGTATCTCGCGCAGTACGGGGAAGTAAACCTTCTCGTTTATGCCGAGCTCCTTAGGATCTTTCGAGATGTAGCCCGAAAGGTCTACCATTCCGCTGCCGATGATCTTTACCTCGCGCTCTTCCATTCTGGTGAGCGTTTCGCCGGTAGTTTCGGAGGTGTAGTACTCTTTAACTTCGGTGGTAACGTAGGCTTCCATAACGCCCGCGTTCTCGATCTCCATAGCCTTGTCGAACTTGCATACCTCGCCCGGCTCTGCCATTATCTCGCCTGTAAGCGGATTAACTATCGGGCGGGAAAGGGTGTGGCCCGAAAGGCGCGAAGCTATGCCCAGCTTCTTGTTGTACTTGTATCTACCGAACTTGCAGAGGTCATATCTCTTATCGTCGAAGAAGAGGTTGTGGATAAGGGTCTGCGAACCGTCTACTGTGGGGGGCTCGCCGGGACGAAGCTTCTTGTAAACTTCGAGCAGCGCCTCTTCCTTATTAGCGGTAGCGTCTTTCTGAAGTATAGTCTGATTAAGTCTTTCGTCAACGCCGAATACCTCGGTTATCTCGTCGTTAGTGCCTATGCCCAGCGCACGGATGAAGGTAGTAAGAGGTATCTTGCGGTTTTTATCTATACGAACGTAAACTACGTCGTTCGAGTCCATCTCGTACTCCAGCCACGCGCCGCGGTTAGGTATGATGGTAGATTTGAAAAGGTCTTTACCTGTCTTGTCCTTATCGAAAGAGTAGTAAACGCCGGGCGAACGTACCAGCTGCGATACTATAACGCGCTCCGCGCCGTTGATAACGAAAGTACCGCTGTCGGTCATTTTCGGGAAATCGCCCATGAAAACTTCGGATTCTTTGATCTCGCCCGTTTCCTTATTTATAAGGCGGGCTGTAACGCGCAGGGGCGCCGCGTAGGTAACGTCGCGCTCTTTGCACTCTGCTACGGTGTATTTAGGCGTGTCGTCAATTCGGTAGTCGATGAAGGAAAGCTCTAAGTTTCCGTTGTAATCGGTGATAGAGGATACCTCTTTAAACACCTCGCGCAGACCTTCGTCTAAGAACCACTGATACGAGTTTTTCTGTACTTCGATAAGGTTCGGCATCTCGCGGACCTCATGAATCTTGGCAAAGCTTTTTCTGGTGTTTTTACCAAGCTTTACGTCTTTGACATTGACATTCACCATTCGCACTGATCACTCCTTAATTTATTGCCAAACGTCCCCGCTTTTGGGTATACCTTTTATATATACCCGCCGCGGATAAGCGTTTTTTCTGTCGGTTTCAGCCCGTTTTCAGCCGCTTTGCGCGGACAAAAAAGGTATGAAAAGCCATTATGATACAGTATATTATTATACTTCAAACTCCCGTAAAAGTCAATAGAATAGCTGAATTTTTTTCATTTCTCACGCTCATTTTGTAGC
>DBEZOM010000172.1:0-13335 GCA_048252855.1 Ruminococcus sp. | reverse complement strand
AAAGTAAGTAGCCTTTAAGTAGGTTTTCAGAGAGTATGCGGGTGGTGCGAGCATACAGCCGAGGTCTAGGTGAATGGATTTGTGAGGAGCGTCGTGAAAAGCTTTTAGCCAAGTATCGATCGCCGCGTTTCCTGCGTTAGTGTGACAGGGTATATCTCTCTTCTGCAAAGAAACTGAGCGTACCTGCCGAGGCGGCAAAATTATTGCCGTAAAAATTGGGTGGCACCACGGTCTTATCGTCCCATAGCGTAACTGCTATGTGCGTTAAGGCCTTTTTTGATTTTAGAAAAAAATTTGGCGGATTTCCCGATTTTACTGCCCGAGATGATTAAACGGAGGTCATCAATATGCTGTATCCAAATATCGAACAAGTAAAAGAACTGCTGGGCGAGTACAAGAACGTACCTACTTTTTACGAGATACTCATCGACTCGTTCGCGCCGGTACACCTTTTCAACTGTCTGCACGAGCTGTATGAAAACTGCTTCATACTCGAATCGGTAGACAACAAAGACCAGTGGGGCAGATATTCGTACATCGGAATAGAACCGAAAAAAGAGATAACGCTGAACGACCACAAAGCTGTAATAAAGAGCAAAGACGGCGGCGAGGAGCACTTTGACGTAAAAGACCCGATAGCTTTCTTCAACGAGATAATCGAGGAAAACAAAGCGCCGAAGTTCCCGAACAGACCGAAGCTGACGGGCGGACTTATGGGATATTTCGCATACGACATGGTGAGATATTTTGAAAAGACGCTGACGAACGTGCCTTACGACGATCTGAAAATGCCCGACGCTCAGCTTTACTTCTTCGACAAGCTGGTAGCTTACGACCACCTGAGCAACAAGGCGGTAATAATACAAAACATCAACACGGCGGACGACGCAGAGAGCAAATATGCGGAGTGCGAGCAGACCGCAAAGAAAATAATCGAGCAGCTTCGCAGCTACACGCGCAAGCCTAAGAAAACGGCAAAGCCTGCGGGCAGCATAGAGGTGCGCTCGAACATCACCAAAGAGCAGTACATGGCTAACGTTGAAAAGGCTAAGGAGTACATCAAAAACGGCGATATATTCCAGATAGTGCCCTCGCAGAGATTTGAAGTTTCAAACCCGCCCGACAGCTTCGACGTTTACCGTATGCTGAGGACTACGAACCCCTCCCCGTATCTTTTCTACTTCAAGGGCAAGGATTACGCATACGCGGGTGCTTCGCCCGAAATGCTCGTTTCGGTAAACAGCGGAACGGTTATCAACCGCCCGATAGCGGGAACGATAAAGCGCGGCGAAACCGAGGAGCAGGACGCGGCGAACGAAAAGCAGCTGCTTAACGACCCGAAGGAGCGTGCCGAGCACACAATGCTGGTAGACCTCGGCAGAAACGACCTCGGAAAAGTATGCAAATTCGGCACGGTAAAGGTCACGGACTGCATGATAGTCGAGAAATACTCTAAAGTTATGCACTTAGTATCGAACGTAAAGGGCGAGCTTGCGGCGGACAAAAAGCCGATGGACGCGCTGATGGCGGTGCTTCCCGCGGGTACGCTTTCGGGCGCGCCGAAGGTAAGAGCTATGGAGATAATCGACGAGCTGGAGACCACTAAGCGCTGTCTGTACGGCGGCACGGTAGGCTATCTTGCATTCGACGGAAGCATAGACACCTGCATAGCTATCAGAACGGTGCTTTTCAGAAACGGCAAGGCTTACGTTCAGGCAGGCGGCGGAGTAGTAGCCGACAGCGTGCCAGAGAACGAATATATGGAATCAGTAAACAAATCAATGGCGGTAGTGAACGCGATAAAGGAAGCCGCCGAACTTGACAATATATAATAAGGAGAAATTCATCATGGCAAACGAAAACAATATCATCTTAACGGGCGACCGCCCCACCGGCCCTCTTCACCTCGGACACTATGTAGGCTCGCTGAAAAAGCGCGTACAGCTGCAGAACACGGGCAAGTACGACGCATTCGTAATGATAGCCGACTTACAGGCGCTCACCGACAACGCCGAGAACCCCGAGAAGATACGCCAGAACATACTGGAAGTAACGCTGGACTACCTCGCAGTAGGGCTTGAACCCGACAAGACTAACCTCTTCGTACAGTCGCACATACCCGCGCTTACCGAGCTGCCTATGTACTACTCGAACCTCGTTACTATGTCAAGACTAGAGAGAAACCCCACTATAAAGCAGGAGATAAAGCTGAGAAACTTTGAGCGCAACCTTCCCGTAGGCTTCATGACCTACCCGATAAGCCAGGCGGCGGACATTACAGCGTTCCGCGCGAAGTATGTTCCCGTAGGCGAAGACCAGCTGCCTATGCTGGAACAGGCACGCGAGATAGTATCTTCATTCAACCGCATTTACAAGTGCGACATACTGGTAGAGCCGGAAGCTATACTGCCCGACAACTCGACCTGCAACAGACTTGTAGGCACTGACGGCGGCACAAAGATGTCGAAATCGCTCGGCAACTGCATCTACCTCAAGGACGATGAAAAGACGCTGAAACAGAAGATAATGTCGATGTACACCGACCCGACGCACATAAACGTTGCAGACCCCGGCCACACCGAGGGCAACCCCGTATTCATCTACCTCGAAGCTTTCTCTACCGACGAGCACTTTGCGGAATACCTTCCCGACTACAAGAACCTTGCCGAGATGAAAGAGCACTACGAGCGCGGCGGACTGGGCGACATGAAGTGCAAGAAATTCCTCAACTGCGTAATGCAGGAAATGCTCGCGCCTATACGCACACGCCGCGAGGAGTTCGCAAAAGACAAGGGCGAGCTGCTGAACATTCTGAAAAAGGGCACTGACAAGGCGCGCGAAGTATCGGGCGAAACGCTGGCGCAGGTACGCCGCGCGATAGGAATCGACTACTTCAACGACGCGGAGTTCATCGAAAAATTTGTAAAGTGAGGGCGATGAAAAAATGATACTTCTTATAGACAATTACGATAGTTTCACATACAATCTTTATCAGGCGCTTGGCGTGATGTACCCGCACATAGAGGTAAAGAGAAACGACGAAGTAACCATTGACGAGATAGAGAAGATGAAGCCCGAAGCGATAATAATATCGCCGGGGCCCTGCTACCCTGCGCAGGCGGGAATTTCGGAAGAAGTGATCCGCACATTCAGCGGCAGAGTGCCGATACTGGGCGTATGCTTAGGACACCAGGCTATCGCCGAAAGCTTTGGCGGAAAGATAGTTCAGGCAGAAAAGCAGCTTCACGGCAAGCAGACGGACGTTAAGATAGATACGGCAAGCCCCCTCTTTGCAGGACTTCCCGCCTCGATACCCGTAGCGAGATACCACTCGCTGATAGTAGAGAAAAGTTCGCTGCCCGAGTGCTTAGAGATAATCTCAGAGGACGCGGACGGACAGATAATGGGACTAAAGCACAAGCAGCACGCGACATACGGAATGCAGTTCCACCCCGAGTCGATAATGACCGACAGCGGAATGACCATACTGGCGAACTTCCTGCGCATAGCGGGTATACAGCCCGACATGGCGGCAGCGCCCGCTATCCCCGACACGAAAAAGACAGAGCTGAAACCGTTCATCGCAAAGGCGGTAGACGGCGAGCACCTCACGCAGGAGGAAGCGCGCCGCGCGGTAGACATTATAATGAGCGACCGCGCCACCAACGCGCAGACCGCCGCACTGCTGACGGCTATGCGCATGAACGTTGAGAACGCAGACGAGATAACGGGCTGCGCTATGGGCATGAGAGAGAAGATGACGACCGTACCGCACGAGCAGGAAGTGCTCGAGATAGTAGGCACGGGCGGTGACCTTGCGAACAGCTTCAACATCTCTACCACCTCGGGATTTGTCATCGCCGCCTGCGGTCAGGCTGTTGCGAAGCACGGCAACCGCAGCGTATCATCAAAGAGCGGCGCGGCCGACGTACTGGAATCGCTGGGCGTAAAGATAGCCTCGACCCCCGAAAAAGCCTCAGCCTGCATCGACGAAACGGGAATATCCTTCCTCTTCGCGCAGAGCTACCACAAGGCTATGAAATTCGTAGGCCCTGTAAGAGCGCAGATTGGCATACGCACGGTATTCAACATCCTAGGCCCTCTTGCGAACCCCGCGAACGCCGAGTACATGGTAGTAGGCGTATACGAGGACAGACTGCTTGAGCTGGTAGCGAACGTGCTGAAAAACCTCGGCGTAAAGCGTGCCCTCGTTATCCGCGGCAGCGACGGACTGGACGAATTCTCGATCTCGGCGCACACGAACGTCTTTGAGATCAGAAACGGCGAGATCACGAGCTACGAAGTAACGCCCGAATCGGTAGGCTTAAAGCGCGCGACCAAGGCTGAGATAGTAGGCGGCACGGCTGCCGAAAACGCAGAGATCACCCGCGGAATACTGGGCGGAAAGATCACGGGAGCGAAGCGCGACATAGTACTGCTGAACTCCGGCGCGGCGCTTTACACCTGCGGCAAGGCTGAGAGCATAGCAGAGGGCGTAAAGCTGGCTGCGGAAGCAATCGACAGCGGCGCGGCTATGGAAAAGCTGAACGCCATGATAGAATTTACGAACAGGGACTAAGCGCATGATATTAGACGAAATAATCACATACAGAAAAGAGCAGCTTGCGCGCGAGAAATCGAAGATCGGCGAGAGCGAGATGAAAAAGATCGCCGAGAAAGTGCTGAGCGAGCGCACTCCCCTTTCGCTGGCGGCGGCTCTGAAAAAGCCTACGCTGAGCTGCATTTGCGAAGTGAAAAAGGCCTCGCCCTCGAAAGGGCTGATACGCCCCGACTTCCGCCCCGTAGACTTTGCGAAAGAGTACGAAGCGGCGGGCGCGAACGCTATCTCATGCCTTACGGAAGAGCACTATTTTCAAGGCTCATCGCAGTACCTTGCCGACATACGCAAGGCTGTGAAGATACCGATACTGCGCAAGGACTTTATATTTGATGAATATCAGATATTTGAAGCGGCGGCGATAGGCGCGGACGCGGTGCTGCTGATAGCCGCGGTGCTCGAGCCGCAAAGGTTCGCCGAGCTTTACAAATTAGCGGGCGAACTGGGGCTGAGCGTGCTTTGCGAAGTGCACAACGAGCAGGAGATGCAGGCTATAAGCTTCATCGAGCCTGAGATACTGGGCGTGAACAACCGCGACCTCAAGACATTCAACGTTGACCTTACCACCGTACAGCGGCTAAGACCGCTCGCGCCCGAGAACGCAGTATTCGTTTCGGAAAGCGGCATACGCGACAACGCCGACATGAAAACTGTACGTTCGCTTGGCGCGGACGCAGTGCTGATCGGCGAAACGCTGATGCGCAGCGAGAGCATAGGCAAAACGCTCGCGGCGCTGAGAGAGGGCGTTTAAATGAGCGCGCTGAAGATCAAGATATGCGGTATGCGGCGGCGCGAGGACATCGGCTATGTCAACCGATGGCAGCCCGACTACGCGGGGTTCATACTCAGCGGCGGGTTCAAGAGAAGCGTGGATCTTGACGACTTCCGCGGGCTGAGGGATATGCTTGACGGCGAGATAAAAGCCGTGGGAGTATTCGTGAACGAGCCGCCCGAAAACATCGCGAAGTACTGCGATATGCTGGACGTAATACAGCTTCACGGCGACGAGAACGCGGAGTACATTGAAAAACTGCGCGGGATATGCTGCACTGAGATATGGAAAGCTGTACGCGCGAAAAGCCCCGCCGACATCGAATCCGCCTGCAAACTGCCCGCCGACAAGCTGCTGATAGACAGTTTCAGCGAGAAGCAGTACGGCGGCACGGGCAAAAGAGTAGACCTCGAAATATTTGACAAAGTGAAGATAGATAAGCCATTCTTCCTCGCGGGGGGGCTTACGGCGGAGAACGTTTGCGAAGCCGCCGACCGCGTGAAGCCTTACGGGGTGGATTTTTCCAGCTCGGCAGAGGTGAACGGATACAAGGACGAAAACAAGATACGCGAGATAATTGAAACGATCAAAAATCACCTGAAAGAAGGATAACTGATGGGAAATATCGGAAGATTTGGCCAGTACGGCGGGCAGTATGTGCCTGAGACCGTAATGACCGCGGTGCACGAGCTGGAAACGGCTTATGCGAAATACAAGGACGACCCCGAATTTATCAGCGAGCTGAAAGAGCTTTACCGCGACTACGCAGGCAGACCCTCAATGCTCTACTACGCTGAGAAAATGACGAAAGACTTAGGCGGCGCTAAGATATACATCAAGCGCGAAGACCTCAACCACACGGGTTCGCACAAGATAAACAACGTACTGGGACAGGTGCTGCTCGCCAAAAAGATGGGCAAGAAGAGGATAATCGCGGAGACCGGCGCGGGACAGCACGGAGTAGCTACGGCTACGGTATGCGCGCTTTTCGGGCTGGAGTGCGAGGTTTACATGGGCGCTGAGGACTGTCGCAGACAATCGCTGAACGTATACAGAATGAACCTGCTGGGCGCGAAAGTAAACGCGGTAGACAGCGGCACGGCTACGCTGAAAGACGCTATAAACGAGGCTATGCGCGACTGGTGCTCTAACATCGACACCACGTTTTACTGCATCGGCTCGGTAATGGGCCCGCACCCGTACCCCGCTATGGTGCGCGATTTCCAGAAAATAATTTCGGAAGAGATAAAGAGCCAGCTTGCTGAGCGCGAGGGCAGACTTCCCGACTGCGTAGTAGCCTGCGTAGGCGGCGGCTCGAACGCTATGGGCGCATTTTACAACTTCATCGAGGACAAGAGCGTACGGCTGGTAGGCGCGGAAGCAGGGGGCCTCGGCGTAGACACCGAAAAGCACGCGGCGAGCATGGCTAAAGGCACGCTGGGCATATTCCACGGAATGAAGTCGATATTCTTACAGAACGAATACGGACAAATAGACCCCGTATACTCGATCTCGGCGGGTCTGGACTACCCCGGCGTAGGCCCTGAGCACGCATATCTGCGCGAGACAGGCAGAGCGGAATATATACCGATAACCGACGAGGAAGCGGTATGCGCTTTTGAATATCTCTCAAAGACCGAGGGAATAATCCCCGCGATAGAGTCATCGCACGCGGTGGCGGCGGCGCTGAAGATAGCGCCCACCATGAGCAAAGATCAGATACTTGTCATCAACCTCTCAGGCAGAGGCGACAAGGACGTTTATTCGATAGCAAGATACAGGGGGGTAGACGTAGTTGAAGAATAGGATAGACAGCTGCTTTGAGCAGCTAAAGGCAAAGGGCGAGAAGGCGCTGATAACATTTGTTACCTCGGGCGACCCCGACCTTGAAACAACGGAAAAATGCGTGCTGGAGATGTTTGACAAAGGCGCGGACATAATAGAGCTTGGCGTGCCATTCTCCGACCCGATAGCGGAAGGCCCTGTAATACAGATGGCTTCGCAGAGAGCGCTTCGCGGCGGCGTGACGCTGGATAAGATATTCGACATGGTAACGCGCCTGCGCGCAAAGACCGACAAGCCGCTTCTGCTGATGATGTACATCAACACTATATTCAAGTACGGCACTGAGAAATTTTTCAAGAACTGCCGCGACCACGAGATCGACGGCGTTATAGTGCCCGACCTGCCATTTGAAGAGCGCGACGAGATAGCCGAAACTGCCGACAAGTACGGCGTGTACCCGATAAATCTGGTAGCGCCTACATCTGCCGACAGAGTAGCTATGATAGCGGCGGAATCGAAAGGCTTTCTGTATGTAGTATCATCGCTGGGCGTAACGGGTTCGCGCAGCGAGATAACCACCGACTTCGACAAGCTGCTCGAGCCGATAAAGGGCAAATCGCCCGTACCGTACTGCATAGGCTTCGGAATATCTAACGCCGAGCAGTCGGCAAAGATGGCTTCTTACAGCGACGGAGTTATAGTAGGCAGCACGATAGTTCGCACGATAAACGAGAACCCCGGTGCGGAAGCGCAGAAAGCGGGAGAGCTTGCGGCTGCGCTGAAAGCGCCTTTAAGAAAGTAACCTAATAATAGGCGGCAGAGTCTTTGCGAAAGGGCTTTGCCGTTTTTTTATGCGTTCACAAAATGTTTACAAATAAAATACGGCGAAAAAGGCCTTGATTTTGCACAAAGGTTTCCGCGCGGTAACTATGCCACAAAATTGTGCCTACTTTACAGCGGCGAGAAAGTGTGTTAAGATAAGATCACAGCAAAGATCAAGCGCGCAGATCTTCCGAAAAACACAACGAATTTTCAGGAGGTACAAGACCATGAACAAGAACGCATTTGAAACAGTAAAGCTCGCAAAGGGCGAGGTAAACGTATATGACTTCGGCGCAGTAAAGCTGCACGCATACAAGACTAACGACCCCATCGACAACGAAGTATTCATCATAGAGAAAAACGGCAAAGCGGCTGTAATAGAATCGCCCTGCTTCTTCGACAACAACACCGAGCTTGAGGAATATCTGAAAGACCTCGAGGTAGAGGGCGTGCTGATAGCCTACCACGGCGCAGGCGGCACTTTCCTGCCTGACGTGCCCAAATACTCGACTGCGAACGCGGTAGAATACTCGGCTAACGGCGGCGGAAACGCGCTGATAACCAACTTCACGGCGGCTTTCGGCGAAAGCTTTGACAAGAGCGTACACAAGGCGACGAACATCATCGGCGAGGGCTGCGTGAACATCGGCGGGATAGAGTTCATCATCACGCAGACGGCCGAGGCTTTCGACATCGAGATACCCGAGATCGGCGCGGTGTACACGCATATGCTGGGTCACGACTGCCACTCGATAGTTGCGGGAGCGGCGCACGCAGACGCGATAATCGCGCAGCTTAAAGGCTACATCAGTAAGAACATCGGGCTGATACTCACCTCGCACTACACGCCCGAAGACCTTAAAGACGCCCAGACCAAGATAGACTATCTGGAAGAGCTGAAAAAGCTGGCTGCCGAGAGCACGGACGCGGAAAGCTTCAAGGCAAAGGTGCAGGAGCGCTATGCAGGATACAGCGGCGGCAACTACCTCGACATGACTGCGGGATTTTTCTTCGCGCAGTGAATAACCGGATAAAATATGCGCATAAACTGCTGCGGGACAAAAACTCGCGGCAGTTTTTTTGCTATAATCAAATAAATCGCGGCGCAGGGCTTGCATAATTGATAGAAATGTGTTATAATAGAGAATATTATGCGTTAGTTTTACGATAGTAAAATGATAAAGCGAAGGGAGTTTTTTTGTGACACAATCTGTATTATGCATACTGATAGCCATTCTGGTCTACATGGCAGGAATGGTAATAATAGGTGTTGTATACTCGAAGAAAAACAGCAGCGTCCATGATTTCTACTTGGGCGGAAGAAAACTCGGCCCGATAGTTTCGGCTATGAGCGCCGAAGCTTCTGACATGAGCAGCTACCTGCTTATGGGTCTGCCGGGACTTGCCTACATAAGCGGCTGCGCGGAGGTAGGCTGGACAGCGATAGGCCTTGCGATAGGCACATACCTAAACTGGCTGCTGGTAGCCAAAAGGCTGCGAATCTACTCGCACCGCTGCGGCAACTCGATAACCATACCCGACTTTTTCTCAAACCGTTTCCGCGACGACCAGCACGTTATAATGGGTATCTCGGCGGCGATAATACTTATATTCTTCGTGCCTTACACCGCTTCGGGCTTCTCAGCCTGCGGCAAGCTTTTTAATCAGCTTTTCGGCTGGGACTACCACATGGCTATGATAATCAGCGCGGTGATAATAATCGCATACACCTGCCTCGGCGGATTTTTGGCGGCAAGCTTCACCGACCTTATACAGAGCATAGTTATGACCTCGGCGCTGGTAGTGCTCGTGATCTACGGCGTACACACGGCGGGCGGCATTGACAGCGTAATGGATAACGCAAAGGGCATACAGAACTACCTCAGCTTCACCCACACACGCACGGCGGAGGGCGAGCTGATACCATACGGCGGACTGAGCATAGTTTCCACGCTGGCTTGGGGACTCGGCTATTTCGGTATGCCGCACATACTGCTGAGATTTAT
Source organism: Ruminococcus sp. (assembly GCA_048252855.1). Classification (GTDB taxonomy): domain Bacteria; phylum Bacillota; class Clostridia; order Oscillospirales; family Ruminococcaceae; genus YE71. The sequence continues at coordinate 3,332 of DBEZOM010000172.1, read as the reverse complement.
GGCGATAGACGACAAGAACAAGATCAAGATCTCGCGCCGCATAGCTTCCATATGGGTAGTTATCGCGATGGGCGTTGCGGTATTCATCGGCATAATCGGCAGAGCGCTCAGCGCGAACGGCACTATCGAGCAGCTTACCACATCTTCCGAATCTGAGACCGTAATACTCAAGATAGCCACCGTACTCAGCAAGCACGGCGTAGCGGCGGCGCTGGTGGCGGGACTTATCTTCGCGGGAATACTCGCCTGCACGATGTCCACCTCAGACTCGCAGCTTCTCGCGGCATCATCCAGTATGTCTGAGAACCTGATGAAGGGCGTATTCAAGATAAAGATGACCGAAAAGCAGTCGATGCTGGCGGCGCGCGCGGTACTGCTGATAATCGCGGTACTGGGCATAGCGCTGGCATGGGACAGCAACAGCTCGGTATTCCGCGTAGTATCGTTTGCATGGGCGGGCTTCGGCGCGACATTCGGCCCCGTAATGCTGACCTCGCTTTTCTGGAAGCGCACCAACAAATACGGCGCTATCGCAGGAATGATTACGGGCGGCGTAATGATATTCGTATGGAAATTCGGCATCAGCAAGCTCGGCGGCGTATTCGCTATCTACGAGCTGCTTCCCGCTTTCATACTCGCGCTGGCTGTAATAATCATCGTTTCGCTGGCTACCAAAGCCCCCGACGAAGAGATAGTTGCAGAATTTGAAGCTGTACAGGCTGAGATGAAAGAATAAATTCAAGAATAATTCGACCACGCAGGAGATGAAAAATGCTCTTGCGTGGTCTTTTTTTATGCGCCAAAATATAAATGTTTACAGTTTGTTTATTTCAAGTTTACAACATTTCACCCTGTAAAATAGTCTTAAATAAGTGGATAGATAGTCTGTTATGATTATCAAATATCAAATAAAGGGGAAAAGAATATGAATTGCAACTTGAAGAAAACGATCTCATTCGCAGCGGCGGCCGTAATGCTTTCGGCGGGGTCGCTAAGCGCTTTCGCTGAGGAGGCTGTGTTTCCCGAAAGCTAGCAGGAGCAGACGGTATCGGGCGAAGAGTACGAAACTGCCGAGTCTAGTGCGCCGATAGACGATGTGGTTATCGACGACAGCTCTGCGGAGGACTCATCGGCGGCGGACGGCTATGACAGCGAGGACAGCTATGACAGTTACGACAGCGCGGAGGAGACCATCGCCGACGAGCAGCAGGCGCAGGAGAGCGAGCCTATTTACATAGCCGCCGCAAGTGCGCCGACGCTGAGCATAGAAAAGACGAACAAGACCACGATAAGGATAGCCTGGAACACGCAGGACTGCTATTCGTACATCGTAGAAAGGCGGCTGAACGGCGGCAAGTATGAGATGCTCGCGACTGTACTGAACAAGCCGAATAGGGACAAGCTTACCTATACCGACAAAAGTTTGAGTTATGGTGATTCGGCCGCATACCGCGTGCGCGCGTGCGTTGTGAACGACGGTGAAACGGAGTACAGCAAGTATTCAAACGTAGTGAAATTCAAAGCTAAGCTGGATACGCCTAAGCTGAACACAACAAGATCTGGACTTTACGCGACTACCGTAAAGTGGAAGTCGGTAAAGGGCGCGCAGGGCTACCGCGTATCCATCAAAAAGGACGGCAAGTGGAAACATTATCTTACCACAAAGACCTCGCGCACGCTGAAAGGTCTGCGCTCGCACACGAATTACGAAGTGAGGGTAAGGGCATACGTCACCGTGGACGGCGAAAAGATGTACAGCGACGCGATGAAAGAATATGTATGGACAGACAGCAAGCTGAAATCCTCAAGATACTACGCTATTTACAGCAAGAGGACTGCCAACAGCAAGATAAAGAGATATATGTACGCTGGCAGCGTTATCCAGCAAAAAGGCACGCCCTCGAACGGCTGGGCTGAGGTATATATCCCCGGCACGAACAAAACGCAGACGGGATTTATCAGAACCGACAATATGTACTACTACCAAAACCTCGGGCTGACCGTAATAAATCAGAACAGCTATGCGGGCGGCGCGGTAGCACCCCTCGGCTGCGAGGAAACATCGCTGGCTTCGATACTGAAATACCAGTACGGATTCAACGTAACGAAAAACGAGCTTATAAACTACTACATGACGGCGCGCAGCTTCTACTGGGGCGGATACGGCTGGGCGATAGACGTTGACCCGAACTACGCTTTTTGGGGCAGCCCATACCACGGCAGCGAGCCTGACGGCTACGGATACGGCGTTTACGCGCCCGCCATCGCGCAGAGCGCAAACGTTTATCTGCGCAACAAGAAAGCCGTAAACAGCTACGACATTTCGCTAAACACCGATTACTACACGGGCAACAACCACAACGGCGTAAAATTCGACCCAGGCAAGCTCGACCTCGGCAATACAAAGCTCGCGGGCGGACTAAGCAAAGAGGGGCTTATCGCAGAGCTTGAAAAGGGGCACAATCTGATAGTATGGTTCGACTCAGGTTACGGCCCTTACATAACAACAAGACAGGTACTGAGAAAGGGCACGAAGTACACAAACTCGGGCTCGGGCACTTACGTTTTTGAGTGGTACGGCCACCAGCACACGGCGGTGCTCACGGGCTATGACGATTCAACGGGGCAGTTCATAATCTCGAACGTATGGAACAACAACCGTTACAGCTACACGGGCGTTACCACAAGAATGAGTTACAGCTCGTTCATGAACGGCTACACCAAAATGGGCAGACAGAGCATCGTCATAAGCAGAAAAGGTCAATAATTCACTATATGTGAAATTGTAGGAGGTAATTTATATGAAAAAGATCATTGCAGGCTTGGTATCGCTGACGCTGGTTTGCAGCTCGATGGGCGTATATGCGGCGGCAGCCGAGAACGATTGGAGCGCGGCTGACACGGCTATCGAAAGCGAATGGAGCGACGTTGACTCGGCGGCGGAAAGCGAGTGGAGCGAGGCAGATACCGAAGCGGAAGATGAGTCGAACGAGGCTGAGTCTGCGGCTGAGGAAAATTACAGCGCGGCAGACGAAACGGCTGACAGCGAAGCAACTGAGGAAGAGCCTGCCGAGAGCGTGGAAGCAGAAACATACGCCGCTGAGATCGCGGGCGCTGCAAAAGAGGAGAAAATCGAGTACACAGAGAAGAAAGACGGAACTCTCACCATCGACTCCGTTAAAACCTCGAAAACTACCTTTAAGATACCCGAGAAGATCGACGGAAAGACCGTTACGGCGATAGGCGGCGGTGCATTTGCATATCAAAAGAGCATAAAGACCGTAACTATTCCGAGCACTGTAAAAAGCATAGGAGATTACGCTTTTAACGGC
>DBEZOM010000171.1:0-9795 GCA_048252855.1 Ruminococcus sp. | reverse complement strand
ATCTAGCGTCCTCAGAAAAACCGCTGTCTACGAGATCTACCAAACCCTCAACAGCCGCCTGCTCGTCAGCACCGTCAGCAATAATTCTGATAGAAGTGCCGCCTACGATACCGAGCGAAAGGATGCCGAGCAAGCTCTTAGCGTTTACTCTTCTGTCCTCTTTCTCGATCCAGATGGAAGACTTGAACTCGTTAGCCTTCTGGATAAAAAATGTTGCAGGGCGCGCGTGAAGTCCAACCTGGTTCTGAACAACTACGTCTTTAACGTACATAATAAACCTCTCCATTCATAATTCAAATTGCCATTTTTTTCGCGAAACTTAATGCAGTGCCCGCGCACCGCACCGGCTTTCGGGTCTGCCCGACCCTCTGCCTTTTTCTCAGTTGCTATTAACTATTATACCCTAAACTTTCCACTTCGTCAACACGAAATTTCCACAAAGCTGTCCGTTTCAAAAAATTTCTGTTGTTTTAACAAAACACATTCTCGCAAAAGCCGTTTTACTTGTGCACACTTGCCAAATATCTTTAGATTTTGTGTTAACGCGTTTATAAAAAGTTTACACTCGCTTGTCCGCAAAAGCCATTTATACATTTTCTTTCAAATTTTCTGCAAATTCTTTGTGCAGTATGTCTAAATCATCTTTTGTCAGCGGGTACTTGTCCAGCATTTCGGGGCGCTTTTTCGCCGTATTGAGCAGTGATTGCTCGTGCCGCCATTTCATGATATTGGCATGGTGACCTGAAAGCAGCACGGGCGGAACAGCCTCGCCCTCCCACACTTCGGGACGGGTATACTGCGGATACTCAAGCAGACCGTTGAAATGGCTCTCGTCCTCGTAGCAGTCGGGCTGCGAAAGCACACCGTCGAGCACGCGCACTACCGAATCCACCAGTACGAGCGCGGGCAGCTCGCCGCCGCTCACCACATAATCGCCTATCGAGATCTCTTCATCCACTATTTTATCCAAAACGCGCTGATCTACTCCCTCATAATGCCCACAAAGTATAAAAATGTCAGGCATCTGCGCCAGCTCCAGCGACTTTTTCTGCGTGAGCGTTGCCCCCTGCGGCGACATATATATGACGTGCGGCTTGCGCTCGCCGCAGACCGCCTTCCAGCAATCGTATATCGGCTGCGCCTGCATCAACATTCCCTGCCGCTCGCTGTAAGGGGTGTCGTCCACGCGGCGGTGCTTATCGAGCGTGTAGTCGCGGATATTGTGGCAGTGCGCCTCAAAAAGCCCTTTCTTGCGCGCCCGCCCTATCACGCTTTCGTTCAGCGCGGTTTCCATAAAATCGGGGAAAAGCGTTGCTATATCAAATCTCATATTCCGCCATTCTCCTTTTTATATGTCGAAAAGCCCATCGAGCGGGGTTATCTTCATTACCTTTTCTTCCAGATCTATACTGTCGATCACCTGCGGTATCGCGGGGATAAGCAGTTCTCTGCCGTCCTCGGCGGTGATGTGGTAAACGTCGTTCGCGCCCGTTTCGGTAACGTCGGTAAGCTTGCCGTAGCGCTCGCCGCTCGCCGAGTCGTAAACTTCCAGCCCTATCAGGTCGGCGATGAAGTAGCTGCCCTCTTCCAGCTCCACGTCCGCGCGATCCATATAAAGCACATGATTGCGCAGCTTTTGAGCCTCGTTCGCGTCGTCAACGCCCTCTATTTTCAGTATCGCCATATTTTTCTGAACGCGCGCCCGCTCGATGTTTACCGGCGTGCCGCTTTTCCAGTAAAGCGTTTCAAATTCGCAGAGCAGCTCGGGCGAATCGCACCAGGGCTGCACTTTTACCTCGCCTTTTATACCAAAGACGGAGGTTATTTTTCCAATTTCAAGCATATTTTCAGGCATTGTTTTACTCCTTTGTAAGTCCATACAGCTCGAAAGGACGATTTTTCAGTTCATTTCTGTAAATCGCGACCACCTCGCCGATGTTGAAATACATATATTTGCATTTTCCGATATATCCTTCGCGTATCAAGCCTTTTTGATACGCCATATCTTGAATAGTGTACCATGCTTTTACAGGCGGTGCGCCGCACTCTATAAACCATTCGTCGGGCGGGTAAAGGGCGTTGACCTGCTCGCTCGGCGCGAAAACTGCGCTTATCTCAGGCGACATAATGTCCTCGGCGTAGTGCATGGCGGTGAGTTTGTAAATATCCACGCCCAGCAGCAGCGCCATTCCGCCGTTATTTATCGCGAAGTCCAGCCCGCCTGCCGCGGCTTCGCGCGCGTGTTTGCCCCAGCCGCTTATCTGCATTATCCCACCGCCCGTTACGGTATCGGCGCTCATGCGGAAAGTGTCGGCGATAGTGCCCATCGCGCTGCGCGTGCGCTCTTCGGGCAGCACCTTTATTTTTACAGTAATGCCCAGTTCCCTATCCTGCGGCGTAAGCGGAAGTTCGGGGCTCAGGCGCAGGGCGGGCATGAAAATACTGCCATCGCTGCCAACGGCGTCTTTCAGCGCGCTGATAACTGTCTGCGCGCCGCCCTCTACCCGACCGAAACTGCTGAGCGAGCTATGCACCTCAAGCACCTCGCCGCGCCGCACGCCTATATCGGCAAAAGCCCGCGCAAGCGCCGCTCTGTCAAGCGCCCCGCTCAAAGCTTCACGCTTATCTCGCCCGAATAGAGCCTGCCCAGCTCGCCGTTTTCGTAGCGCACTTCCAGCTCCGCCTTGTCGTCGATGCTCAGCACGCGGCAGCGGCGCTCTCTTCCGCCGTCCACCGCGGTAATATCTCTGCCGACTATGAATGATCTGCGGCGGTACTCGGCTATGTTTTCCGCGCGCGGCTCGCTCAGCGCCTTTTCCAGTTCGCAGCTCAGCCGCGCCGCCAGCAGGTTCGCGAAGCCCGCGGGGCAGTCCTCCTCGTTATCGAATATCGCGCAGGCGCGGTCGGCTATCTCGGCGGGAAAACCGCCCTGCGGCGGGGTGATGTTTATGCCTATGCCGATCACCGCCCACTCAGTCAAGCCGCCCCAAAGCGAGCTTTCGGTAAGTATTCCGCAGACCTTGCGCTCGCCGAGATAAACGTCGTTCACCCACTTTATCTGCGCCTGCCTGCCGCTTGCGGCTTCTATCGCGCGGCACACCGCCACCGCCGCCGCCGTTGTGAAGTAGAGCGTTTCCTCGGGCGGGGTGTGCGGGCGCAGCAGCAGCGAGTAGTACAAGCCCTTTCGCGGACTGAAAAAGCTGCGGCCCAGCCTGCCCTTGCCCGCCGTCTGCTCGCGCGCCATAAGCACGCAGCCGCCCTCAGAGCCTTTAGCCGCCCAGCGTTTCAGCTCGTTGTTGGTAGAATCTACCGAATCGCAGACATATATATTATATCCGCAGCCCACCGCCAGCGCGCGCACGGCGCTTTGCTCCAGTTCATTTACGTTCAAATTATCCATATCTTTACACCCATGTTTATCTGTTCGTCAGTAAAAAACGCGGCGGTAGCCTGACCGCCGCTGTATTGCTGTAAATTTAGCCCACTGTTATGTCAAACTGCGCGCGGGGGTTGCCCTTGCTGTCGTCAGAGATCATCTTCGCTTTGGTTATCGTGATGGGCGTGAGCGGCTTTGAAACAGCGTTGTCAGATCCGGTAACGCGGTCTACGTCGAGAAATTTGTCAACAGTGTCCATACCCTCGGTAACTTCGCCGAATGCCGCGTAATCGCCATCGAGGAACGAGCAGTCGTCGCTATAGCAGATGAAAAACTGCGAAGAAGCGCTGTCGTAATCCTGCGAACGCGCCATAGATACCGTGCCGCGCCTGTGTTTCAGCGGGTTTTCCACGCCGTTGGACAAAAATTCGCCCTTTATGGTTTCCTCAGCTCCGCCAGTACCGTCGCCGTTGGGGTCGCCGCCCTGCGCCATGAAGTCGTCTACCACGCGGTGGAAAGTCAGACCATCGTAAAAGCCTTCTTTCACCAGCTTTTCAAAATTCTCGCAGGTTATCGGCGCGGCCTCTGGTTCTAAAGTTATGATAAAGCTGCCGAGCTGAGTAACGCTCTCGGCGCTGGCTGTCGCTTCGTCAAACTCCTTTTTGGTGCGCTCGGGCATATTTTTATCGTGGCAGCCCGTGATGGTCGAAGCCGCAAAAGCCGCCGCCGCCACTGCCGCAATTACTTTCTTTAAAATGTGCATGATGCCGTTTCCCTCTTTCTTTTTAAATATAAACTCTCTTTTATTATAACACACAAAGTGCGCTCTTGTCAACTTTTCCGCGTACAAAAAAGCCGCCCGCGCAGCGCAGACGGCTAAATCGTGTGTATAAAGCTTAGTGCTTGCCCGCAGCCTTTATTCTCGCCATGGCGCGGTTGAGCGCGGCCTTGGTGTGGTAATACTGCTTGGTAGAAAGCTGCTGGCGCAGCCTCTCTTCGGCTCTCGCCTTAGCCGCCTCGGCACGCTTGATGTCTATATCTTCGGGACGCTCTACCGTATCGGCGAACATCTTTACAAAGTCGGGCATTACTTCAAGAAAGCCCTCGGAAACTATCGCGCGGTGCCATTCGCCGTCGCAGCGGTACTGTATCTCGCCCGCCGAAAGGCAGCATATCATAGGCTCGTGCCCCGCCATTACTCCGCGGCTGCCGTCGATTGAGGGAAAAATTATCTCCTCGCAGTCGCCGCTGAAAAAGTATTTGTCGCAGGCAAGTATATCCAGCTTGAAGGTTTTAGCCATAGCTTATTCCTCCTCCAGCTTCTTCGCCTTTGCTATTACGTCGTCGATAGTGCCTACGTTGTGGAAAGCAGCTTCGGGGTACTCGTCCATATCGCCGTCGAGTATCGCCTTAAAGCCGCGCAGAGTTTCTTTCAGCGGCACATATTTTCCGGGAACGCCCGTGAATGTTTCCGCTACGTGGAAAGGCTGCGAGAGGAACTTCTGTATCTTTCTCGCGCGCATAACTGTCTTTTTATCCGCTTCGTCAAGCTCTTCCATACCCAGTATCGCGATGATGTCCTGCAGCTCTTTGTATTTCTGGAGAACTTCCTGCGTCTTGCGGGCGATGCGGTAGTGCTCTTCGCCTACCACGTCCGGCTCGAGTATTCTCGAGGTCGATTCCAGCGGGTCTACCGCGGGGTAAATGCCCTGCTCTACTATCTTTCTCGAAAGTACGGTAGTAGCGTCGAGGTGGGTGAAGGTGATGGCAGGCGCGGGGTCGGTAAGGTCGTCGGCGGGGACGTATACTGCCTGCACCGAGGTGATAGAGCCGTTTTTGGTAGATGTTATTCTCTCCTGCAGCTCGCCCATCTCGTTAGCCAGCGTAGGCTGGTAACCAACTGCCGAAGGCATTCTTCCCAGCAGCGCCGATACCTCAGAGCCTGCCTGCACATATCTGAATATATTGTCTATAAAGAGCAGTACATTCTGGTGCTCAACATCGCGAAAATACTCCGCCATAGTCAGACCCGTCTGCGCTACTCTCATTCTCGATCCGGGCGGCTCGTTCATCTGTCCGAAAACCAGCGCCGTCTTGCTGATAACGCCCGAGTCGGTCATTTCGTGCCAAAGGTCGTTGCCCTCGCGCGAGCGCTCGCCTACGCCGGTGAATATCGAATATCCGCCGTGCTCGGTAGCTACGTTTCTGATAAGCTCCTGAATAAGTACTGTTTTACCTACGCCTGCGCCGCCGAAAAGGCCTATCTTACCGCCCTTAGCGTAAGGCGCGAGCAGGTCTATTACTTTTATGCCCGTTTCCAGTATCTCTACTACGGGGCTCTGGTCTTCAAATTTAGGCGGCTCGCGGTGTATCTCCCACTTAGTTTCCGCCTGCGGCTGTTCCTTGCCGTCTATCGCTTCGCCCAGCACGTTGAACATTCTGCCCAGCGTGCAAGTGCCTACGGGAACTTTTATGCAAGAGCCGGTAGCCGTAACTTCCATGCCTTTGCTGAGTCCGTCGCTGGCGGCGAGCATTATGGCGCGCACTACGTTGTTGCCCATGTGCTGAGCAACTTCCATTACCTTAGTCTTGCCGTCAAGCTCTACGGTAAGCGCGTCTTTTATCATCGGCAGATCGCCCGAGGGGAACTCTACGTCGATAACGGCGCCGAGCACCTGCAAAATCTTACCCTTTTCCATTTTTTATATCACCGTTCCTTATGTGTTCACTTGTTTTTCTGGCTTCGCGCACCGCTTGCTATCTCAGTTATCTCCTGAGTTATAGCCGCCTGACGCGCTCTGTTGTAATCGAGCGTCAGCTCGGCTATCATGTCGCGTGCGCTGCCCGTAGCGGAATCCATAGCCGTCATTCGCGCGTTCTGCTCGCTGCAAAACGCCTCGGTGAGTATGCCGAATATCAAGCCTTTAACGTAGTTCGGCACAAGATTATCCATAACGGCTTCGGGAGAAGGCTCGAATACCGCGGTAGAGTGGCGCATCTCGTCAGCCACCCTGCGCTCTTCAAAGTGCTCTCTCTCCAGCGGGAAAAGTTTCAGCATCTGCGGTACTTCCTGCGACTTTTCCAGCTTGGTGTATATAACGTATATCTCGTCGATCCTCTTTTTCAGAAACATATCTGTAATAGTTTCCTGTATGCGGCGTGCGCGGTACATAGCGGGGTTCTGCGCGGTGTAGAGAAATTCGGTATCTACGTTCATTCCGCGCGCTTCAAAGTACGCTCTGCCCATAGAGCCTATCACGAAGAGGCAGGTGTTCTTATGCTTCGCTATCTCCTGCTCCGCCAGCTTTACTATATTGTGGTTATACGCTCCGCACAAGCCTTTATCGCCTGTTACCACCACATATCCGTACATCTTTTCGTCCTCGGGCTTATCCCTGCCGTTATCGAAAAACGGATGTTTGAAATCGCCCGTGTGCTTTAGTATATGGTGTATGCTGTACTGCAGGTTTTCAAAATAAGGCTCGGTAGCGTCAAGAGCGGCGCGCGCCCTTTTCAGCTTCGACGAAGAAATGAGGTACATGGCGTTGGTGATCTTCATTATATCGCCTATACTGCCTATACGCTCTTTTATCTCTCGCATATTTGCCATAGCCTGTAAACATTCCTTTCCGTGCGCGGCGGGTCATCAGCCCTGTTTAAAGTCCTTTGCCGCGTTTACGATCTTATCCTCCAGCTCGGGGGTAAGTACCTTTTTCTCGTTTATCTCGTCGATGATGTCGGCGCAGTTAGCCTCAAAATACGCCATTACGTCGCGGCGGAACTGCTTTACATCTGCGATGGGAACGTCCAGCATAAGCTTGTGGTTTGCTATGCAGAGCAGTATCACCTGCTCGTGCAGGGGCAGCGGGCGGTAAAGCGGCTGTTTCAGCAGCTCCATCAGCCTGTCGCCGACATCAAGCAGGTCTTTTGTGGTCTTATCCAGATCAGAGCTGAACTGGGTAAATACCTCCATCTCGCGGTACTGCGCGAGGTCCATACGCAGCGTGCCCGAAACTTTTTTCATAGCCTTGGTCTGCGCAGCGCCGCCGACACGCGATACGGAAAGTCCTACGTTTACCGCAGGTCTTACGCCCGCGTTGAAAAGGCGCGACTCTAAGAATATCTGTCCGTCGGTGATGGATATTACGTTTGTAGGTATGTAAGCGGAAACGTCGCCCGCCTGCGTTTCGATTATAGGCAGCGCGGTTATAGAGCCGCCGCCGTGCTCGTCATCAAGGCGCGAAGAGCGCTCGAGCAGTCTGGAGTGCAGATAGAAAACGTCGCCGGGGTAAGCTTCACGTCCCGGTGAACGCTCGAGCAGCAGGCTCATAGCGCGGTAAGCTACGGCGTGCTTCGAGAGGTCGTCGTAGATTATCAGAACGTCTTTGCCCTGGTGCATGAAGTACTCCGCCATAGCCGTGCCGGAGTACGGCGCCATCCACTGTATAGGCGCGAGGTCGGAAGCCATAGCTGCGAGGACTATCGTGTAATCCATAGCGCCGTGCTTCTTGAGGTCGCTCACTACCTTAGCTACGGTAGAAGCTTTCTGACCTATCGCAACGTATATACATATCATATCCTGACCCTTTTGGTTCAGTATAGTGTCGATAGCTATCGCGGTCTTTCCCGTCTGGCGGTCGCCGATTATCAGCTCGCGCTGACCTCTGCCTATCGGGAACATAGAGTCGATGGCGAGGATACCTGTCTGCAAAGGTACAGATACCGATTTTCTCTCGCAAACGCCGGGAGCTTCGCTCTCTACCGGGTAGTAGTCCGCTTCTTTTATCTCGCCCTTGCCGTCTATTGGCGCGCCGAGTGCGTCTATTACTCTGCCTATGAAGTTTTCGCCGACGGGCACGCCCGCGCGCTTTTTGGTTCTGACAGCCTTAGAGCCTTCGTGCAGACCGTGGTCTGAGCCGAGCAGTACGCAGCCTACCGAGTTTTCGTTTACGTTCTGTACTATTCCCTTTACGCCTGTTTCAAACTCTATCAGCTCGCCGTACATAGCGTTATTCAGACCGTACACGTTTACTATGCCGTCATGTATGGTAATAACGGTACCTGTTTCAGATACCTGCATTTTCGCGTCGAAATTGGTTATTTCGCTTTTGAGCATTGAAATAATATCGTTATTCTTGCCGCTCAAAAAAATCACCTCCGTAATAATTCGCTCTGCAAAGCCGCCACAGCGCTCTTCACGCTCTTATCATATACCTTATCGCCCACCTGCAGTATGCAGCCGCCGATAAGCTCGGGCTTTATAACGACCTTGATAACGACGGAGCTTGCGCCGTATTTTTTCATGAGCGTCTGCTCATAGCGCCTGAGAATATCGGCGCTCGGCTCGCTCACGCAGTAAAGCGTGCACGAAAGGGCTTCCTTCTGCTCCAGCTTCAGCAGCTTGTACTGCTCTACTATTTCAGAAAGCTGCGCTATGTGCCCGTATTTTTCCATTACCTTTATATAACTTTTCATACTTTCGGGAAAAGCTTTGTCTATTACCCTCTGCTTTTCCTCTCTTTTTACCGCGGGGCAGCAAAGCGCTTTCCTCAGCTCTTCGCTTTCGTCCCACACCCCGCGCGCTTTATCGGCGTCTGCCTCGGGCACGCCCAGTTCCAGCAGCACCTTTGCGCAATTTTTTACGGCGGTATCAGTCATCAGAAACACCTACCTCAGACAAAAGCTCTTCCGCGTAGCGGCGGTTGCTTTCCTCGTCGATATTTTTCGCCAATACCTGCGAAGCCGCCATTACGGCAAGGCCCGCTATCTCGTCCTTGGCGGCGTCTATCGCCTTGGCTCTTTCCGACTCTATATCCTTTTCGGCGTCTGCCCTCATGCGGGCGGCGTCGCGGCGTGCCTCGTCCAGCATCTCGCTGCACTCGCGCTCTGCGCGCTGCTTGGCGTCGGTAGTTATCTTCACCGCCTGCTGGTGCGCCGCTTTAAGATCCGCCTCATATTCCTTCTTCATATTCTCCGACTCTTCTTTAGAAGCCTTAGCGCTGTCGATGTCGTCCTGTATCATCTTCGCGCGCCTATCCATAATGGCGGTAACGGGGCCGAAGAGGAACTTTTTCAGCAGCCAGTAGAGCACGAGCAGGTTTATGATAGTCCACAGTATGTCCCAGGGATCTATATTAAGCATTCAAGAATCATTCCTTTCCTTACCGCGGGCTGCGCCGCGGCTTACTTTGCGGGTGGTCAGCAGTTTTGTTTACTTAGCCACAAAGATGATAAGGATAGATACCAGCAGACCGTAAATAGCGGTAGCCTCTGCCAGTGCGCAGCCCAGCAGCAGCGCCTTGTTTATATCGCCCTTAGCCTCAGGCTGTCTTGCTATTGCGTCGCAGGCGTGCGAAGTAGCCATGCCTATACCTATACCTGCGCCTAAACCTGTAAGTACCGCGAGAGCGGCTCCGATT
>DBEZOM010000170.1:0-8705 GCA_048252855.1 Ruminococcus sp. | reverse complement strand
TGGCAGAACTGTTTATTCGATGGATCCCGGCTGGCTCTTCCACCTCGGCGATGTAGAGCTTCACCGCGGTATCTCGCATAACGATATTTACGGCACGTCTAAGGCGGGAAGCTGCCCCGGCGTTCCGCAGCCCGATTTTTACTGCGATCCTGCGGATTGGAAGCGGGTAGACCTGCCGCACGATTGGTCGGTAAAGCTGCCTTTTGATAAAAACGGCTCGCCCTCTTGGGGCTATAAGCCGAAGGGCAAGGCTTGGTACCGCAAGCAGTTCACCCTCGGCGAGGAGCTGAAAGACAAAAATATTACACTCGAATTTGACGGCGCGGCGAAGGACTGCTTCGTCTATTTCAACGGCTCGCTGCTGAAATGTCACTATTCATCTTACGCGCCCTTTACCGTAGATATTACCGACCGCGCGTATTTCGACGGTACGCCGAACGTGCTCGCAGTATACCTCGACGCCGAAGGCTGGGAGGGCTGGTGGTACGAGGGCGCGGGGCTTTACCGCCATGTGCGCCTTGTCGCGAAAGAAAAGGTCAGCGTGGCGCAGTACGGCATATTCGTCTGCCCGCGCTTTGCGGACGGCGTTTGGAGCTGCCCCGCACAGATAACGCTTGAAAATACAGGCTTTTCGCCCGCCGAGACCGCTCTGCACTGCGAGATATTCAACAAGCAGACGGGCGAGGTCATCGCCGCGGACGAAGCGCAGGTAAGCGTTGAGAGCGGCGGTCGCGCTGTGCATACGTTTGAATTCACCGTGAAAGACCCCGCGCTTTGGGATATTGATTCGCCGAACCTCTACACCTGCCGCGTTTGGCTGAGCGGCGGCGCTGACGGCGACTCGGTCGATTTCGGCTTCCGCACCATACGCTTCGACGCGGAAAAGGGCTTTTTCCTCAACGGCAGAAGCGTCAAGATATTCGGCACCTGCAATCATCAAGACCACGGCGGCATAGGCGTTGCGATTCCCGACAGCGTTCACAAATACCGCATCTCGCGGCTGAAAGCGATGGGCACGAACGCTTACCGCTGTGCGCATGGTATGCCGCACGCCGAGCTTCTCGACGAGTGCGACCGCGCGGGAATGCTCGTGATGGACGAAAACCGCTCGTTTGAAACAAGCGAGCAGTGCCTTGAAGAGCTGCGGACTATGATTCTGCGCGACCGCAACCACCCTAGCGTTATAATGTGGTCGATATTCAACGAAGAGCCGCTTCAGGGCACTGAACAGGGCAGGCGCATGGCGCAGCGTATGCGCGCGGAGATACACCGCCTTGACGATTCGCGGTTCGTGACGGGCGCTATGAACGGCGGCGTTACCGAGGTGGACGGCGCGGCGCAGGCTTTAGACGTTGCAGGCATGAATTACCAGCTTTACGCCTACGATGAATTTCACGTGAAGTTCCCCGAGATACCCGTTATCGGCAGCGAAACCACCTCGACTTTCGCAGTGCGCGGCTGTTACAAGACCGAGATGGATAAGCACCTCATCTCCTGCTACGACGAAGACCCCGCCGACTGGGGCAGCACCGTTCGTCAAACGTGGCAGACCCTCTGCACGCGCGACTTTGCGGCGGGCGGATTTATGTGGACGGGCTTCGACTACCTCGGCGAGCCTACGCCTTTTGAGTACCCGAGCGTTTCCAGCTTTTTCGGCATGATGGACACCTGCGGCTTCGCAAAAGACGCTTTTTGGCTCTGCAAGTCGATATTCACGCCGGCGGAGAAACAGCCCATCGTCCATCTTCTGCCGCACTGGAATTTCAAGGGCCGCGAGGGCGAGAAGATACGCGTTATGAGCCACACCAACTGCGAGGAAGCCGAGCTTTTTGTAAACGGCGTATCGCTCGGCAGAAAGCGCGTTGACAAGCTGCACCAGACCGAGTGGCAGGCTGAGTACCGCGCGGGCGAGATAAAGCTTATCGGCTATAATAAAGGTATCCCCGCGGCGGAGTGCGTAAGGCAGACCACGGGCGAAGCGGTGCGGATAAAGATAGAGTGCGCCAATGTTTCCCCGCTTGAGATGGGCGGGCTTGACGCGGCTATCGTGAACTTCATCGCGGTAGACAGCGAGGGCAGGGAAGTGCCCGACTACTGCGGCGAGATTACGATAAGCGCCGAGGGCGGCGAGGTCATCGGCACGGCGAACGGCGACCCGAATTGCCACGAGCCTTTTGATTCTGCCCGCCGAAGCCTGTTCAACGGCCGCGCTCAGGCGATAATACGCCCCGCCGCCGAAGCCGCGCTCTTGACAATCGGTGCAGAATGTGGTAAACTAAAGTGTGACGCTCTTACGATAAAGCTTGCCGAGCCCGGCGAGCGTATGCCCGTAGTGCTCCCGATGGAGGAGATACAGGTCACGGGCTGGCGCGTTTCGGCAGAGCTCAGCGACGAAAAGCCCGACCCGCTGAGGGTGTTCGCGGCGAACGATATGAATACTACCGAGCCGTATTTCCCATCTCACGGCAACGGCTCTAAAATGGCGGAAGCCGTGGGCAAATACGCGCTTTTCCGCGCGCATACAGTTATCCCCGAAACGCTGGGCGGCAGAGAGCCGCGCATACATTTCAACCAGCTTTGGGGCAGGGCTGAGGTGTGGGTGAACGGTAAAAAGCGGCTGGACTTCGAGAACGAATGGGCTGCCGCGGCGGAGATACCCTGCACGCCCGATATGACGGGCAGCGCGGAGATAACCGTTATCGTACAGAGCATAAATAAATACGGCGCGGGCGTTACATCTACCGTAGTGGTGAGGTAAACGCGGCAGTCGTAAAGGGGTAAAGTGATTTGAAAAAGAAAATTACTGCGGCGCTTACGGCGCTGCTGATGACGCTTGCGCTGGCTTCATGCGAGGTGCGTTCGCACGGGGCGGAGCAGTTCACGCGCCGAGTACAAGAGGCGGATACCGAGCTTTCGTCGGACAGCGACAGTGCGGACGATTCGGAAGCGGCTGATACGCAGGATAGCGCGGCAGACGCCGAAGCCGTGAACGCCGAGGCGGAAACTACCACCACCACGACCACTGCAAAGCCTGCCGAGCCGCCTAAGCCTACTAAGCTGAAGACTGACGTGCTCTCGGGGCACAATTTCACGGCGGATAATTTTCCCGCCAAGACATACTCGAACAAAAAGCTTTCTAAGGCGCTGAACGCCATCGACGATATTTGCGCCGATTACGGCTACACCATTAGCTTTTACTACAAGAACATGGACAGCGGCGCGGAGTGCACATACAATGCCGACGCGAGCTACGGCGTGTGCTCTACCGTAAAAGCGCCTTTCTGCAAAGAGCTGCTAGACCGCGGGATAAACCTCGACGACGAGATAACCATAGAGGTGATATGGGACGGCGACGACGGCAAGACGGCGGCGAACGGCTACGGAAAAACATACACCGCGCGCGAGCTGATACGCCGCGCGATAACGCACTCGGACAATACGGCTTACTACAATCTGATAAATTACTACGGCTACGATGGATTCAACAACATGAATTACGAGCTGGGGGTAAATTATAATTTGGGATATTCGTGGATATTCAACTACGGAACTTCCCGCGACCTGATGAAGCAGTACGAGGACATCTACAAGTACGCCGAAAAGTCGAAGCGCGGCAAATGGCTGACGGAGCTAATGCAAAAGACCGACGTGGAAACGCAGATAACGGCAGAGCTTGCGGATAAGTACCCCGTGGCGCACAAGTACGGCTCTGACTGGGATCAAAACTGCTACCACGACTGCGCGATAGTTTACGCAGATTCGCCTTTCGTGCTGGTGATAATGACAGACCAAGTGCCAGAAACGGCGCAGAGCGACAAGGTATTCAAAAAGCTGGCGAAGCAGTTCGACATAGTAAATTCGCAGCTTGTCAATTAAAGTGTAAACGATTTTTTGTAACGAACAGGAGGATATATCAATGGAAAATTACAAGGCTTATTCAGTACACATGGGCAAAGCCAAGTGCGCGGTAGACCTGGGCGACGGCTCTGAGAGAGGCGAGTATGTAAATCAGGATTACATACTGCACAAGCTGGGCAGACCCCACCGCGGCGTCAGCCTTATGTACTGCTACTACCCGCTGGACAAAGAGTGGCCCGCAAGGATCTCGGAAGCCTGCAAGGATATGGACGTTTCCTTTGCGTGGGACTACCCCTACGATGATTACTTCACCTACAAGGGCGGACTTAACGGCACTACCGACGACGAGCCTTTCACCTGCATGAGAGATGTTCGCCGCCACGGACAGGAAGTAGTGCTGACCCTCACCATCGACCCCAACGTTTCCGACGAGCACCTTATCGCCATCGCGAAAGACCTGCGCCCCTTCGGCAGAATGATGCTGAGAATAAACCACGAAGCTACGGGCAACTGGTTCTCATTCACCAAGCGCACCACATATCAGGGCGTAGCGGATTTCTATTGCAGATTCAACAAGATACTGAAAGAGTACGCGCCGAATGTTTCGACCATACTTTGCATAGGCGGTATCGAAGACCTCAACGCCACCGAAATAATAATGGAAAAAGAGTTTTCGCAGGCGGTAAAGGAGACCGATATTTGGAGCGTGGACAAGTACATGGCTCTGCACTGGGGCTGGCCATATGACGTTGCCGAGCGCGGCGGTTCATCGCACTCGCGCTCTAAGGTAGACGACACATACAAGCTCACCAAGATGTCTTACAACCGTTTTAAAGAGATAAACGGCGGCGCGGCAAAGCCTATGGTAATGAGCGAATTCAACGCCGACGGCGACGTTACTGGCGCTTACGAGCAGGCAGACATGGTAAAGGAATTCTGCGATATGCTGAAAAACGACCCCGAAGAGTGGTTCTCGGGCTTTACATTCTACCAGTTCCGCGACCGCGGCAGACTGGGCCTTGAGATAGAAGATCCCAACTACGCCGACTGCGGAATAGAGCAGCCTGTAATGCAGACCTACAAGGAAATAATCCACGATGATTTCTTCAAGCCCTCGATGACCAAGGGCGAAGAGCTGGCGTTCCCCTGCAAGCTGCGCTGGGGCAGCTCGGAGGACGCAGAGGGCATAGAGATACCCCTGCACTTCGAGAAGAACCCGCATTTCTGCGAAGTTACCTTTGACGACGAGAGCAACCTCATGATGGAGATAAACGGAAAGTGGTTCTACAAATCGCCGAAGGCAAAGACCATCGACCTCATGAGCGCATTCTTTGAGAAGCCGCTGGAGGGCGAAGCAGACCTGACCCTGCGCATATTCGCGCCCCCCGCTACCGGCGAGAACGACCTCAGCGTAGAGGACGGACTGATGAACAGCTACACTGAGATAGCTCAGATGCCTAATATTAGGATAAGATTTGAGCCGGTGGAGAAGTGATAGGAATTTCCACCGCACCCCAAGAAAGGAAAGAGAAAAATGAATCTCGAATTTATCAGAAAACTGCCTATTCCGGCAGAGATCAAGGAACAGTTTCCGCTTTCGGAAAATTTAAAGAAGATCAAGGCTGAGCGCGACGCTGAGATAGCTAAGGTGTTTACGGGCGAGTCGAAAAAGTTTATACTCATCATCGGCCCTTGCTCCGCTGACCGCGAGGACGCAGTGCTCGAGTACACCTCGCGCCTCGCTAAGCTTCAGGAAAAGGTCAGCGACCAGATAATCATTATCCCCCGCATTTATACCAATAAGCCCAGAACTACCGGCGCAGGCTATAAGGGCATGATCCACCAGCCCGACCCGAATAAGGCTGAGGATATGCTCGCGGGAATCATCGCTATCCGCGACCTGCACACTAAGGCTATCGCCGAAACGGGTCTTACTTGCGCTGACGAGATGCTTTATCCCGAAAATTACCGCTACCTTAACGACCTGCTTTCATATGTCGCTATCGGCGCGCGCTCGGTAGAGAACCAGCAGCACCGCCTTACCGCCAGCGGTATCGACATCCCCGTCGGCATGAAGAACCCCACGGGCGGCGACCTCGGTGTTATGCTCAATTCCATCATGGCGGCTCAGGGCTCGCACACTTTCCTCTACCGCGGCTGGGAGTGCCGTTCGCACGGCAACCCCCTCTCGCACGCTATCCTGCGCGGATATGTCAACAAGCACGGCGCTTCGCTGCCTAACTACCACTACGAAGACCTCATGTACCTCTACGAGCTGTACAAAGAGCGCAACCTTCAGAACATGGCAGTTATCGTTGACACCAACCACGCAAATTCGGGCAAGCACTTCGAGCAGCAGATACGCATAAGCAAGGAGATACTCCATAGCTGCCGCCAGTCGCCCGAGATAAAGTCGTATGTAAAGGGTCTTATGATCGAAAGCTATATCGAGGACGGCAGCCAGAAGATCAGCGACGACGCCATCTACGGCAAGTCGATAACCGACCCCTGCCTCGGCTGGGAGAAATCTGAGCGTCTGGTTTACGATATTGCAGAGCAGCTCGCGCTGATGTGATCTCAAACAAAACAGCATATAAGCATAAAAATAACGGAGCGGTTTTTGAAGCCGCTCCGTTTTGTGTTTATTCGGTTTTTATTCGCTCATCGCTCAGTTTGCGTACTGCGAGGTTATGCCGAGGTATTCCTCCAGAGAAAGACCGCTCGCCGTTATCTTCTTAGCCAGCGTTTTGCCGACGTAGCGAACGTGCCAAGGCTCGTACATAAAGCCCGTGGAGCTTTCCTTGCCCTTAGGAAATCTTACGATAAAGCCGTAGTTCGCGCAGTTTTTCGCTATCCACTGCGCTTCCTTAGTGCCCTCAAAGCTGGAGCTGGGGTTGTTTATGTCGAAAGCCAGACCCGTCTGGTGCTCGCTGTGACCGGGGCGTGCGGAGTATGTGTCCGCCGCAGCCTTGCCGTCGCGCGCAACGTAGTTATCGTAAATGGTCTTCTGCTCAGCGTAGGTGCGGAAGCCCGAAGCTATCCAAAGCGTAATGCCGTCGTTCCAAGCCGCCTGCTGCATCTTCTTCCAAGCCGCCTGCGTTTCAGCGGTCAGTCCGCCGGGATTGTAGCTGGCGGGCAGCGGGTATGTCTTGTTCGCGATGAGCACGCCGCTGACGTATGTAGGCTGGTCAGCAGTGCCGGGCAGGGGAGCGGTAGTCATCTTGAAATTCTTTGCAAATTCTCCGAAAACTTTGCCGCTGTTTGAGTTGTTGAAAGCGCGCACGGTGAAGTAGTAAGTGGTAGACTGGCTCAGCCCCTCAACGCGGAAGTTTGTGGCGTTCGCCGAAGCCGTGCCCGCGAAGAGCCACGAGCCGTTTTTGTTGACGTAAACTTCGTAGCCGTCGCATTTAACAGCGTCCCAGTATATGCGTATAGCCGTCTTTGCTCTGCCGCCCTTGGTGATCTTTACCTGCGCGGGGGCAGATATGGTACTGCTTTTCTTTGTTGTAGCGGTGTAGTAGTCGGAATACGCGCTGTATACCTTGCTGCCGTCGGGATTGTAGTTGAAAGCGCGCATTACGAATGTGTACTTCGTGCCCGCCGCCAGACCGCTTACGCGGTAGTTATCCGCCGTGCCCGCCGTAGTGCCCATCAGCTTCCACGAGCCGTTTACTATCATGTAAACTTCGTAGCCGCCGCAGGTCTGCTTGTTCCAGTAAAGGCGTACAGCCGTCTTGCTCTTGCCTGCTTTGGTGATAGTGGGCTTTGCAGGCGCGGAAACGCTCTGGTCGCTCTTTGTGGTAACGCTGTAATTATCTGCATACGCGCCGTAGACCTTGTTGCCGTTAGCGTCGAGATTGTAAGCGCGGGCGGTGAATGTGTACTTAGTGCCGGCCGCTAGACCGCTTACGCGGAAGTTATCCGCCGAGCCGCTAGCCGTGCCCATAAGCTTCCATGCGCCGTTTACTACCATGTAAACTTCGTAGCCTGCGCAGGTCTGCTTGTTCCAGTAAAGGCGGATAGCCGTCTTAGCCTTGCCCGATTTGGTGAATGCTACCTTAGCGGGGGCTGTTACCGACGAGCTGCCCTTTGTGGCAACGGTGTAATTATCTGCAAATGCGCCGTAGACCTTGTTGCCGTTAGCGTCGAGGTTAAAAGCGCGCGCGGTGAATGTATAAGAAGTGCCCGCAGCGAGGTTGCTTACGCGGAAGTTGTCCGCCGAGCCATCAGTAGTGCCGATGAGCGTTCTCTCGCCGCCGTCAACTCTGTATATCTCGTAGCCCACGCACTCGCGTTTAGCCCAGTAAAGGCGTATAGCCTTTTCCGACCTGCTCGCTTTTGTGAACATCACCTTAGCGGGGGTAACGTCCTCGCCATCGGTAGCGGCTATCATGTCGGTGTAGTCGGTAGCCTGACTCTTTGCCTTGCTGCTGCCGTCGTTGGCGTAGCTGAGAACGTAGTAGCGGAAGCCTGATTCCTTCGGACGAGAGGTGTAGTCCTCCCAAGTGTACTGGGTGGTGTTTTCAATGAAATAATCGTAAGAGCCGGTAGCCGCGTCGTAGCGGTAAACTATGTATCCGTCAGCGCCCGATACCGCTTTCCACTTTACGGTGAGCTGCTTGCCCTTTTTCGTGGCAGATGTTACCGTAGGCGCGGCGGGCGCAGCCTTTTTCGCGAGCAGCTCAGCCGAGCTTTCGGTATCGCTCTCTGCCGTGAGGGCTATTTCGTTTTCCTGAATGGGTGCGGTTTCCGCCGCGAGAGCTGCCGCCTGCGAAACAGGCATCATAACAGCCGCCGCCAGCGCTACTACCGCCGATGCAAACTTTTTATTCTTCATATTCATACTT
>DBEZOM010000169.1:0-6186 GCA_048252855.1 Ruminococcus sp. | reverse complement strand
GGGCTGTCACCTCTGCGAATACTACTGCGCCTATGCCAATTCGGGCAAGGACAGCATGGTGAACGCCCTGAAAAACGTAAAGATAAACCCCCGTATACAGGTAGAGGAGGGCAACGGCATAAACTTCGCCGTATCCTGCCGCCACTGTAAAGACCCGCTCTGCGTAAAGAGCTGCATCACCGGCGCTCTTACGATAGAAAACGGCGTCATCTCATTCAACCACGATAAGTGCGTAGGCTGCTACACCTGCATACTCTCATGTCCGTACGGCTGCATCATGCCCGACAGCGAGGGCCACGCGGTGCAGAAATGCGAGCTTTGCACAAAGAACGCCTGCGGCGAGCCAGCCTGCGTAAAGGGCTGCCCGAATCAGGCTATCGTATTTGAAGAAAGATAAGGGGGCGCAGATATAATGAGCAAAATAGTTATCATCGGAAACTCCGCCGCGGCTATCGGCTGCGTTGAGGGAGTACGAAGCGTAGATAAAAATTCTGAGATAGTGCTTATCGCGAGCGAGAAGCACCACACATATTCGCGCCCGCTCATCTCTTACCTGCTTTACGGCAAGACTGACGAGCAGCGCATGAAGTACCGCCCCGATTCTTTCTACTCCGACAACATGGTAGATACTATGCTGGGCAAGACGGCGGTAAGCGTAGACCCTAAGGGCCATACCGTAAAGCTGGAGTCGGGCGAGGTGATCTCTTACGACAATCTCATGGTGGCTACCGGCTCTTCGCCTTTCGTGCCGCCTATGAAGGGGCTGGATAAGGTAGAGAAGAAGTTCACATTCATGACTCTCGATGACGCGCACGCGCTTGACGAAGCAATCTCGGCAGAGAGCAGGGTGCTCGTCATCGGCGCGGGACTTATCGGTCTGAAATGCGTAGAGGGCATTGCCGATAAGGTGAAGGAGATCGCCGTAGTAGATATGGCAGACCGCATACTCCCCTCCGTACTCGACGCCGAGGGAGCGGAGCTTGTGCAGAAGTCCATAGAAAAGCACGGCGTGAAGTTTTACCTCAACGACAGCGCGGCGGAGCTTGAGCCGAACAAGGCGAAGCTGAAAAGCGGCGCGGAGGTAGAGTTCGACGTGCTGGTAGTAGCCGTGGGCGTTCGCCCGAACATCGCGCTGCTGAAAGACGCGGGCGCTGAGTGCGGCAGAGCTATCAAGACTGACAATAAGTGCCAGACCAGCCTGAAAGACATCTATGCGGGCGGCGACTGCACTGAATCATACGATATAACCATCGGCGCTGAGCGCGTACTGGCGCTGCTGCCAAACGCCTATATGCAGGGCAACACCGCGGGCGTGAACATGGCAGGCGGCGAGCAGCTTTACGAAAACGCTATCCCCATGAACGCTATGGGTATGTTCGGCTACCATATGATAACCGCAGGTTCTTACGAGGGCAACGTTTATACCGAAAAAGAGGGCGAGAACTACAAGAAGCTCTTCTATAAGGATAACCGCCTTATGGGCTACATCATGATAGGCGACATAAAGAGAGCGGGGATATACACCGCGCTCATCAAAAATCAGACCCCGCTCGACAGCATTGATTTCGAGCTTATCAAGCAGAAGCCGCAGCTTATGGCATTTTCGGCGGAAGACCGCCGCGAGAAGCTTGCGGAGAGCCATTGATGAAAAAGCGTATGAGGAGGCATTGAGTTATCATGAAAATACAGGTAGATCTGATGCATTTCCAGACCCTCAATGAGCAGATAAAGGCTTGCGAGGACGACGTTATAACGCTGGAAAACTGCATAGGACAAAGATATATAGCGGCAGGCAGAAAACAGGGCAGCGTGGTGATAAACGGTACGCCGGGCAACGCGCTGGGCGCTTACCTCGACGGCTGCGATATAGTAGTAAACGGCAACGCGCAGGACGCCTGCGGTGACACTATGAATAAGGGCAGCATTACGATATACGGCTCGGCGGGCGACGCTACGGGCTACGCTATGCGCGGCGGCACGATATACGTTCGCGGAAACTCGGGCTACCGCACGGGAATACATATGAAGAGCTATATGGAGCATATCCCCGCGCTGGTCATCGGCGGAAAAGCGGGCAGCTTCCTGGGCGAATATCAGGCGGGCGGCTATATAGTAGTGCTCGGCATGGGCTTTGAGGATACGCAGGTGGTAGGCAGATTTTGCGGAACGGGTATGCACGGCGGAAAGATATATCTGCGAACCGAAAACCTGCCCGGCGACCTTCCCGCGCAGGTAAAGGCTAAGGAAGCGGGAAAAGAAGACCTCGCCGAGATAAGCGGATATGTAAAGAACTTCTGCGAGAAGTTTGATAAAGATTATGACGACATAATGAACAGTAAATTCTTTGTTTTAACTCCGGACACAAAAAATCCATATAAACAGCTTTACACGCAGAACTGATGATAGTATAATAAAAAGTGGAGCAAGTTTGATAAAACAGCTTGCTCCACTTTTTGACAGGAGGATCATTGCATTATGAGATATACAGAACGCGAAGTGCTTCAATTCGTAGATGAAAACGACGTTAAGTTCGTAAAGCTCATGTTCTGCGACGTGTTCGGCAATCTGAAAGCCATATCGGTGCTTTCGAGCGAGCTGCCGAAGATATTCAAGCAGGGCTACGCTTTCGACGCTACGCAGATGGACGGCTTTATGGGCGTTTACGAAACAGATCTGGTGCTGCGCCCCGTGCTCGACACCCTTTCGCTGCTGCCTTGGCGGCCGCAGCAGGGCAGAGTTATGAGGTTGTTTTGCAGCATAGCCCGCGCCGATGGTTCGGAATTTGCGGGCGACGGCAGGGGCTACCTGCTGAAAGCCGTAGAGCGCGCGAAAAAGTCGGGCTTTGACTTCAAGGTGGGCACTTCCTGCGAATTTTATGTTTTCGAGCTGGACGATAAGGGTCTGCCGACTAGGATACCGCACGACAACGCAGGCTGCTGCGAAGCCGCGCCCGCCGATAGGGGCGAGAACCTGCGCCGCGACATATGCATGACGCTGGAGCAGATGGAGATATACCCCGAAAGCTCGCGCCACGAAGCAGGGCCGGGACAAAACGAGATCGACTTTATCTCCTCAGCGCCGCTCTCCGCCGCCGATAATCTTGTAACGTTCAAGAATACGGTAAAATCGGTAGCGAACAGAAACGGCCTTTACGCTTCATTCATGCCGAAGCCGCTGCCAGATAAGTGCGGAAGCAGTTTGCAGATAATGCTGAGCTGCACCAAAAACGGCGAGAACGTGTTCGCTCAGCGCGAGGGCTGCCTTACCACCATCGCGGACAGAATGTTGGGCGGTCTGCTGCACAACCTGCCCGCCATGACGCTATTTATGAACGGCATAACAAATTCGTATGCGCGCATGGAGGCGATAGAGCCGCTGCGCCATGTGGCCTGGACGAAGTACAACCTAAACGTGCCCGTAAGGCTGAGGGGCGGCGAGAAGAACGGCTATCTTATGCTCATGACGCCCGATAATACCTGCAACCCCTATTTCGCGATAGGCTTAGTCATAAACGCTTGCATGGACGGCATAGAGAACGCTATATCCGCGGGCGAACCCGTACTGCACGAAGCCGCGGCGGCCGACGGCGCGGGAGAATTCGGCATTATACCGAAAGATCTGCGCGAGGCGGTAAAGACAGCCGGCGAAAGCAAATTTATCAAAAAGACCCTGCCCGCAGAGCTGGTGGAATACGTCGCGAAATGCAAGAACGCCATGAGCGACGAGTACGAAGCCGCGCAGGATAGGGATATTTTTGAAACGGCAAGGTTTTTCTATACTCTGTGATTTTAATATGACTGATCTGCATTTGAGTACAAGGGGGTGCCTGAATGGACAGAGTATTGATAGTATCGGGAAGCGATAACGCTACCGCAGCCATTGCCGGATTGATAAGAGAAGCTTTTCCCAACTGCTCGCAGTCGGTGATAAGCAACGGCAGCGAGGCTAGGCGCGCCGCCGCCGAAAAGACCTACGACGCCGTGATAATAAACTGCCCGCTGAAAGACGAATTCGGCAACGACCTTGCCGAGCACATAACCGCGACTACCAACGCAAGCTGCGTAATGATAGTGCGCGCCGAGAACTGCGAGCAGGTGGGCGAACGAATGGAAGATCTGGGCGTTATAGTGATAGCAAAGCCGCTGAGCAAGCAGATCTTTTACCAGTCGCTGAAATTCATAAACGCCTCGCGCAAAAGACTGCTGGGTCTGCAAAACGAGAACATAAAGCTGCATAAAAGGCTGGAGGAGATGCGCACGATAAACCGCGCAAAATTCGCGCTGATGCAGTACCTAAACTTCACGGAAACGCAGGCGCACAGGTATCTGGAAAAGCAGGCTATGGATATGCGGTGCACGAAGCTCGAGGTAGCGCTTTCGGTGCTTAAGACTTACGAACCGTGAGAAATGTGTATAAAATGTTAAAAAACGTTTCTGCAAATGTAAAAGTAGGAAAAAGCTCTTGAAAAAAGGGCGAAAAAAGTGTATAATGTATTTGTTCGCGGAGCACGCACAAGTAAGCGCAGTCAGCAGAGACTAACGGCTTGCGGAGAATGCGGCAGGAAAACGCCGCGGGCATATTTAATAAGATAATTACGGAGGGTGTTGTCAGATGTTAGGATCAGCAAAGGAAATGATGACCAAAGCAGTAGCGGGTCACTATGCAGTAGGACACTTCAACATAAACAATCTTGAGTGGACAAAGGCTATCCTGCTCACCGCAGAAGAGCTCAAGTCCCCTGTTATCCTTGGTGTTTCCGAGGGCGCAGGCAAGTATATGTGCGGCTACAAGACCATCGTAGGAATGGTAAACGGTATGCTCGGCGAGCTGGGTATAACAGTTCCTGTTGCACTTCATCTGGACCACGGCTCTTTCGAGGGTGCTAAGGCTTGCATCAACGCAGGCTTCTCGTCTGTAATGTTCGACGGTTCTCACTACTCTATCGAAGAGAACATCGAAAAGACCAAGGTGCTTGTAAACACCTGCGACGTACTGGGACTTTCCCTCGAAGCTGAGGTAGGCTCCATCGGCGGTGAAGAAGACGGCGTAGTAGGCATGGGCGAGTGCGCAGACCCCGACGAGTGCAAGATGATCGCAGACCTCGGCGTAGCAATGCTGGCTGCCGGCATCGGCAACATCCACGGTGTATATCCTGAAAACTGGCCGGGACTTTCTTTCGAGACTCTGGCTGCTGTAAAGGAAAAGGTTGGCGATATGCCTCTCGTACTGCACGGCGGTACAGGCATTCCTGACGACATGATAAAGAAGGCAATCTCGCTCGGCGTTGCTAAGATCAACGTAAATACTGAGTGCCAGCTCTCCTTCCAGGCTGCTACAAGACAGTACATTGAAGAAGGCAAGGACCTCAAGGGCAAGGGATTCGACCCCAGAAAGCTGCTTGCTCCCGGATACGAAGCTATCAAGGACAAGGTAAAGGAAAAGATGGAACTCTTCGGTTCTGTCGGCAAGGCTTAATTAACAGACAATCGAATATGAGTGTATCCTAGCTTAACCACTCAGAAATAAAAACAAGGAGAGATAAATATGGAATCTATCAGCACTCGCAGGATCACGAAAGCGGGAGTAGTTGCGGCGATATACGTCGTGCTCACGGTATCACTTTCGGCGTTATCATACGGAGGCATACAGTTTCGCATAGCGGAAGCGCTAATGCTGCTGTGTTTATTCAGCAAGGACTACGTTGTATCGCTGACCATCGGCTGTTTTATTGCAAACATATTCAGCACGGTAGGCGCGGTAGACACGATAGTAGGCACTTCGGCGACGCTTATCGCGGGGCTATGTATTTATCTTTTGCGGAACAAGCTCAACTATTTCACGGCTTCGCTCTTCCCCGTCGTTGTAAACGGTGTGTTCGTAGGGCTGGAGCTTTGGATAGTACTGAAGCTGCCGCTTGTACTCTCAATGGTGCAGGTGGCGGCGGGCGAGCTGGTCTGCGTGACTATTCTCGGCGGCATACTGCTGAAAGCGTTATCGAAAAACCGTGGGTTCATGGCGATGATAACGAACGAGAAAGAGTCGATATAAATTTAGTGAACTAGGGCAGGCAATAGTTTGTCCAGTTACGGATCGCTCGGGTTTTCTTTGAAAATTCGGTGTTTTGAAAGAAAATTCGAGAGATTCTATTTGCTAACAACGGGCAGAGCTTTTTAAGGCTCTGCCTTT
>DBEZOM010000168.1:0-7216 GCA_048252855.1 Ruminococcus sp. | reverse complement strand
GAAAACAACAATATGCACGGCGCAGACGAGCACATCTCGATAGAAACGCTGAAAATAAATCTGAATATGTATGCAAACGCCATCGCAAGGCTTTGCAGGTAAAAATACATCACACAAGCTGAAATTTACAGGACGAACACTGCCCCACCGCGGTATTCGTCCGTTTCGGCGTTATGCGAAATATGCGCATATTGCCGAAAAATATACAAAACTGACGAAAATGACGGAAATGTACGAACGGAAAGGATATGGAAAAGAATGAGCATATGGGACGTATTTGACAAAATATCGGCAGAAAAAGGCGGCTCACAGAAGCCCGAATTTATCATAGCGGGGCTGGGCAACCCCGGCATACAGTACGAGCGCACCCGCCACAACGCGGGCTTTATGGCGATAGCGGCGATGGAGGAAAAGTACGGTTTCGCCGTGCAGAACCACAAGTACAAAGCGCTCGTGACCACCGCGCAGATAGGCGGAAAAAGCTGCCTTATCATGAAGCCCGAAACTTTCATGAATAACAGCGGCGAAGCGATAGAGCAGGCGCGCGCTTTTTACAAAATACCGCTCGAAAACGTGCTCGTCATCTACGACGACATCTCGCTGGAGCCCGGGCATTTGCGCATACGCAGGCGCGGCTCGGCGGGCGGGCACAACGGCATAAAGAGCATAATAGCCTTCTGCGGCGGCGAGGATTTTCCGCGCATAAAGATAGGCGTAGGCAAAAAACCCCGTCCCGATTACGACCTTGCGGACTGGGTGCTCGGCAAATTTAATGAGGAGCAGAGCAAGCTTTTTATGAGCCGACTGGACGACGTATGCTCCGCCGCCGAGCTGATAGTTAGCGGCAAAACTGACGAAGCTATGAACAAGTACAATAAATAAGGTGCAGCATATGAACGATATTTTCAAACGCATACTACAAGCCGAGCCTTTTTATCAAGATCTGGAAAAAACGCTGCTCGGCGGGTATTATCCCATATCGGTAACGGGCGTTTCGGGCGTGCACAAGGCGCACACGGCTTTTTGCCTTTCGCAGCACGCTCCCCTGCTGCTGATATGCGCCGACGAAGCCGCGGCTACCCGCGCCGTGCAGGATATAAACACCTTTGCGGGCGAGGCGGCGGCATGCCTTTTTCCCGAAAAAGAGTACGTTTTTGCCGCTATGGAGGGCGTTTCGCACGAGTACGAGCACAAGCGAATAGAGGCTCTCTCTCTCATCTCGCGCGGCAAAAGGCGTGTGCTTTGCGCGTCTGCGGCTGCGGCGGCGCAGGCTACCGTACCGCCCGACATTTTAGAAAAATATTCATTCAGAATATCTATGGGCGACGAGATCTCGCTCGAAGAGCTTTCGGCGCGGCTGACGGCGGGCGGTTACACGCGGTGCGAACTGGTAGAGGGCGCGGCGCAGTTTTCCGTGCGCGGCTCGGTAGTGGATATTTTCCCCGTTTCCGAGCAAGCGCCTGTAAGAATAGAGCTTTGGGGCGACGAGGTAGACAGCATCGCGCGCTTCGACACCGAAAGTCAGCGCCGCACCGAGCCGCTTGACGAAGCGGAGATATTCCCTGCGCTGGAGGTGATATTCAGCTCGCGCGAGGAACTTTGCGAGCGGTTGGACAAACTGGCGGCAGGCGTGCGCGGAAAGCTCACCGACAAGATCCGCGCGCTGATATACACCGACCGCGAGTACGCCGAAGCGGGGCTGAGCCTTTCAAATCTGGATAAATATTACAAGCTGGCATACGAAAAGCCCGCTTACGTTTTCGATTATTTCGGCGAGGGAATATGCGCGGTTTCGGAATACTCGGCGGTGAACGAGAATATGCGCTCTTTCATCTCGCAGCTTTCGGAGGACTTGAAACTCCTTTACGAGTCGGGCGTGATGTTTAAAAAGCTTGACGGTTTTTACCTCGAGGGCGCTGAGATAGCGGCGCGCGCGACCGCCCTGCCCTGCGTTTTTCTCGACACATTCATGCGGCAGAACGAGGGCGTGCGCTTTAAAAAGCTGATAAATACCGACTGCCGCCAGACATCTGGCTGGGGCGGCGGAATGGTGGCGCTGGGCGAAGAGCTGCGCGAATATGTAGACAGCGGGTACACGGTAGTGCTGCTGGCGGGCTCTGAAAAAACGCTGCCGATAATAGTCAGCGACCTGCGCTCCGACGGATTTGACGCGGAAGAGCTGATAGAGGGCGGCGAGCAGGAAGCGCCGCTGGCGGCGGGCAAGATATACGTCCACACCGGCTCGCTCTCGGGCGGGTTCGACTACCCCGAAGCCTGCTGCGCGCTGATAACGCAGATGAAAGCCATGACGGCGAAGCGCAAGAAGCCGAAGCACAAAAAGGGCGAGGAGATACGCACCCTTTCAGACCTAAAGCCGGGCGACCCCGTAGTACACGCCATGCACGGCATAGGCAAATTCGTCGGCATACGCAGTTTGGAAACAAACGGCGTGAAAAAAGACTACATCACGATAAAATACGCGGGAACTGACGTGCTGTATGTGCCCGTTACGCAGCTAGACCTGGTATCGCGATACGTCGGCGGCTCGGACGATTCAAATATAAAACTGCACAAGCTCGGCTCGGTAGAATGGCAGAAAACGCGCACACGCGTCCGCCGCGCCGTAAGGGATATGGCGGAGGAGCTGACCAAGCTTTACGCCGAACGCCAGCAGGCAAAAGGCTTTGCATTTTCGCCCGATAACGACTGGCAGAACGACTTTGAAGAGCGCTTCGACTATCAGGAAACTGACGACCAATTGCGCTGCATAAGCGAGATAAAAGAGGACATGATGAAGCCCTCGCCGATGGACAGACTGCTTTGCGGCGACGTCGGCTTCGGCAAGACGGAGGTAGCCCTGCGCGCGGCATTCAAATGCGTGCTGGATTCTAAGCAGGTAGCTATACTCGTGCCGACTACGGTACTTGCGTGGCAGCATTATCAGACGGCCATAAAGCGCTTCGAGCATTTTCCCGTGAAGATAGAGCTGCTCTCGCGATTCAGAACGGCGGCGCAGCAGCAGGCGGCTATACGCGAGCTAAAGCGCGGCACGGCTGACATAGTTATCGGCACACATAGGCTTGTGCAAAAAGACGTTGACTTCAAAGACCTCGGGCTAGTTATCGTAGACGAGGAGCAGCGCTTCGGCGTGGCGGCGAAAGAGCGGCTGAAAGACCTCTTTAAGGGCGTGGACGTGCTTACCCTTTCGGCTACGCCAATCCCCCGCACGCTGAACATGGCGCTTTCGGGCATACGCGATATGTCGGTAATAGAAGAAGCCCCGCAGGACAGACGGCCCATACAGACCTACGTCATAGAGCACAACGAGGGCGTTATCGCGCAGGCTATAAGCAAAGAACTGCGCCGCGGCGGGCAGGTATACTATATCCACAACCGAATAGACACTATATACACCTGCGCGCAGAAGTTGGCAAAGCTCGTGCCCGAAGCGCGCATAGCCGTAGCGCACGGCAAGATCAGCGAGCAGGAGCTGAGCGAGATATGGCGGCAGCTTATAGAGGGCGAGATTGACGTGCTGGTCTGCACAACGCTGATAGAAACGGGCGTAGACGTTTCAAACGTCAACACGCTAATAATCGAGGACGCCGACAGGCTTGGGCTTTCGCAGCTTTATCAGCTCAGAGGACGCGTCGGCAGATCTAACAGGCGCGCATACGCGTACTTCACATTCCGCCGCGGCAAAGTGCTTTCGGAAACGGCTTCAAAGCGGCTGGAGGCTATAAAAGAATTCACCAAATTCGGCTCGGGCTTCCACATCGCCATGCGCGATCTGGAGATACGCGGCGCGGGGTCTATCCTCAGCGGCAGGCAGCACGGCCACATGGAAGCGGTCGGCTACGACCTTTATCTGCAAATGCTGAACGAAGCCATAGCCGAGCAAAAGGGCGAAACTCCCCCGCCCTCGCCCGAGGACTGCCTTATCGACATCATGGCGGACGCCTACATTCCCGAAACGTATATCGAAAGCTCTTCCCTGCGCATAGACGCATACCGCAAGATCGCCTCGATACAGACGGAGGAAGATTCGCGCGACGTGGTGGACGAATTTATCGACCGCTACGGCGATCCGCCTAAACCCGTTATGGGTCTGGTAAACATCGCGCTGGTGAGAAATTCGGCGGCGGCGCTGGGCATACGCGAGATAACTCAGCGCGGCGAAAAGGCGATATTCTACATGAAGAGCCTTTCGCCCGAGTGCGCACCGCGGCTTTACGACAAATACGGCTCGCGGCTGAAATTCATACAGGGCGACAAACCAGGCTTTTCGATAGACCTGAGCGCCAAAAAGACCACGGCGGAGCTTATCACCGAGGTGGTAGGAGTGCTGCGAACGAAATAAATATTTGCCGAAATATAAACAAATTATTAAAATAAACTAACGGCTATTGCAATGAGCCTGCGTTTATTATATAATTAAAGTATGACGGCTCAAACGCGCCGCATACAAGATCTGACAATTTTTCAGGAGGTCAATGGATTTATGGGTGGATTTTTCGGGGCAGTTACCAAAGAAAACTGCGTATTCGATGTTTTCTACGGTACTGATTATCATTCGCATCTCGGCACGCGCCGCGCGGGCATGGTGATATACGATGGCGAAAAGGGCTTTCAGCGCTCTATTCACAACATTCAAAACTCGCCTTTCCGCACCAAGTTCGCCGACGACGTAAACACAATGGTCGGCAGCATGGGAATAGGCTGTATATCAGACTACGAGGCGCAGCCGCTGCTGATACGCTCGAAACTGGGCACATACGGCATAACCACCGTAGGAAAGATAAATAACGAGGAAGAGATACTGGAAAAAGTATTCTCAAACAGCCACCTGCATTTCTTTGAGATGAGCGGCGGCGAGGTAAACGCGACCGAGCTGGTAGCGGCTATCATCAATCAGAAAGACAGCCTGCTGGAGGGCATAAAGTACGCGCAGGAGATTATAGACGGCTCTATGACAATGCTGCTGCTGACGAAAGAGGGCATATACGCCGCCCGCGACAGACTGGGCAGAACGCCTATCTCCATCGGCAAGCGCGAGGACGGCTACTGCGCGGCTTTCGAAAGCTTTTCGTACCTGAACCTCGGCTACTCGCACTGCCGCGAGCTTGGGCCTGCCGAGATAGCGCTGATAACGCCCGAGGGTGTTGAAACGCTGAGCGCTCCGCAGAAAAAGATGAAGATATGCTCGTTCCTCTGGGTATACTACGGCTACCCCGCTTCGTCATACGAGGGCGTAGGCGTTGAAGAAATGCGCTACAACTGCGGCAAGCTGCTGGCGAAGCGCGACGACGCTCAGCCCGACTTAGTAGCAGGCGTACCCGACTCGGGCATAGCGCACGCCATAGGCTACTCAAACTACTCAAAGATACCGTTTGCAAGACCTTTTATCAAATACACACCCACCTGGCCGCGCTCCTTTATGCCGCCTAACCAGTCGATGAGAAACCGCATAGCTAAGATGAAGCTGCTGCCGGTAGAGAGCCTTATCAAAGACAAGAGCCTGCTGCTCATCGACGACTCGATAGTACGCGGCACTCAGCTTCGCGAAACTACCGAGTATCTCTTTAACAGCGGTGCGCGCGAAGTACATATCCGCCCCGCCTGTCCGCCGCTGCTCTACGGCTGCAAATATCTGAATTTCTCGCGCTCAAATTCCGAGATGGACTTGATAACGCGCAGAGTAATAGCCGAGCGCGAGGGCGACAACGTTAGCGAAGAGGTGCTTCAGGACTACGCCGACCCCGAGAGCAAGAACTACTGCGAGATGATAGAAGAGATAAGAAAGCAGCTGAAATTCACTTCGCTTAGATACCACCGTCTGGACGATATGCTGGAATCCATCGGCATAGACCCCTGCTGTCTTTGCACTTACTGCTGGAACGGCAAGGAATAAAATCAAACAAAAAATCAAGCGCATGACTTCAAATCGAAAGCCATGCGCTTTTATTATTTCTGTAAAATCCAACGTATCAGCGGGTGAGCTTTTCAAGCTCTTCCGAAGTGTGACCGCTATGCTCTTCGCGCTTTGTAGTCACCATCTCGCCGTCTACGCCCTCGGTAGCGTCGGGCACGAAGCATATCTTTATCGTCATAAGTATCAGCTTCATATCAAGCGCAAGCGACTGACGCTCTATGTACATGAGGTCGAGCTTTAGCTTGTCATACGGCGTGGTGTTGTACTTGCCCATTACCTGCGCGTATCCGGTAAGACCCGCCTTTACTTTCAGGCGGTAATGGAACTCGGGCATATCCTTTTCGTACTCCGCCGCAAGCTCGGGGCGCTCGGGGCGCGGGCCTACGAAAGACATATCGCCCTTTAAAATATTTATAAGCTGCGGCAATTCGTCGAAACGTATCTTGCGGATAAGCTTGCCTATCGGCGTTATACGATCATCGTTTTTGCCCGCAAGCTGCGCGCCGTGCTTTTCGGCGTTTACTATCATGCTGCGGAACTTATGCACCTTAAATTTCTTGCCGTTCAGCGTAAGGCGTTCCTGCGAATAGAGCACGGGGCCGCCATCGTAAAGCTTGATAGCCGCCGCCGTTATCAGCATGAAGGGCGAAGCTATCACCAGCGCTATCAGCGAGAAAAGTATATCCGCCGCGCGCTTTATTATCTGCTGCTCAAAAGGCGTGCCCTCGTTGCGGCAAAGCAGAAGCGGGGTGTCGAAAAGATTGCACTCGTCAGCCGAGCGGATTATGATGTCCGAAAGCTTCGGGTTGATGTATGTGCGGATATTATTGGCAAACGTGAATTTCACGAGCTGGTTTTTCATGGTGCTGGGAATATCGCAGATTATCACGGCGTCGTGCGCAAGGATCTTTTCTTTTATAATGTCGATGTCGTCGTCGCAGCTCACCGAATCGTTTATGATGTATTTATCCACGCGGGTGCTCATTTTTTTCACGAGCGCGCTTGCGCTGGAATTGCCGTAGATTATGAGCATTTTGCGCGGCGGGTATATGCTGGCAAAAATTTTGGTAAACAGTATGCACCAAACAGCCGCGCCGATAAGCTCGCCGAGGGTAAGCCAAAGCATAGGCACTACCGAGAGCCTGCCCCTGCCGATAAGGCTTATCTCTAAAAACGTGATGGCGTTAGTCATTAGTATGCCCAGCACCTGCGAGCCTATAAGGCTGCCCGTCTTGAAATAGCCCAGACGAAAAGCGCTGAAACAGTTGGCGCTGATGACGTATA
>DBEZOM010000167.1:0-7641 GCA_048252855.1 Ruminococcus sp. | reverse complement strand
CTGCATAACAGCGCGACCCCTCAAATTTCCTATACAATTTATTATACCTTACTTTCGACGTTTTGTCAACACCCAAATACTTTAACATACAATGAACAAATGCAGGATTACAGCGGTGATTATTCATATGCCCCGCAAAATGCGCAAGTCTCGGCGCAGATTTGGCGGCAGGCATGAATAAAAAGTATAGATGTCATTCAAAAAGTGTATCAATATAGGACAAAATAAAAATCGTGTGAAAATCGTGAAAATCGTAAAAAGCGAATATCGGCGCTTGCTTTCGGTTATTTTAAATGTATATGGTGAAAAATTGCAGCAAAATGTAAGAAACAAGCATTGTAAATTTGTGCAGGTCTACAAACTTGTAAGCGTAGTTATATAAACCTATTGACAAATTATTTAAACGTGATATAATATTATATAAAGAAAGAGATAAGAACGGACGATAAATATATACGGTATACATTATTAAAAGGCGGTGAGAAAAATGGGAAAAAGCGTATACAGCATAGTGCTTTCCGACGAGGTGGTACAGGCGGTGGACGAAATGGCTTACCGCATGAACACCAGCCGCTCAAATCTGATAAACCAGCTTTTGGCCGAAAGGGTCAGCCTCACCACGCCAGAAATGCGTATGCGGGAGATATTCTCGCTGGTAGGGCAGGCGCTCGACAGCCGCTTTTTGCCCGCCCCGCAGGCTTCCGACTCAGTAATGGCGGTGAAGACCCCGCTGAAATTCAAGTACAAGCCTACGCTGAAATATTCGGTAGAGCTTTACCGCAGCTTTTCGGGCAAGGCGGGCAGGCTGAAAGTCACCCTGCGCACGCAGAGCGAAGAGCTGATAAAGCTGACGGACAGATTTTTCAGAGATTGGAGCGCGGCGGAGCAGAAATACCTCGGCAAATTTTTCAGCGGCGGATTTCCCTGCGAGATAGCGCCGAAGAGCTACACGCGCGATTTTTACGAGATAGCGGGCAACGGCCTTACCGACCGCGAGATAGCCGAGGCGATAAGCGAATACATACGCACCTTTGATAAGGCGATAACGGTGTATTTCGAGAACGCCGCCGACCCCGCGCACGCAAAAGCCCTATGCGAGGAAACTTACAAAGGCTACCTGCGCAAAGGCGTGAGCATAGTTTAGAGAAGCAATTAAGAACATGAGAAAAACAACAGCGAAATGAATGTGAAAGGATAGTGAGCTTTATGAACATAAATAAATTTACTACCAAATCGGCAGAGGCTCTCAATACCGCGCAGAACCTCGCCGCACAGTATTCAAATCAGGCGGTAGACCAGCAGCACCTGCTCGCGGCGCTCGCCACGCAGGAGGACGGGCTTATCCCCGAAATGCTGCACTCTATGGGTGCTGACCCGAAAAGCGTAGCCGCCACAGCCGAAGCGGAGGTCGCTAAGCTGCCGAAAGTTACCGGCTCGGCGGCGAACGACGGAATGTACATCTCGCAAGAGCTGAACACCGCCCTCGCGCTCGCGGAAAAGACCGCGGACAAAATGCAGGACAGCTACATCTCGGTAGAGCACATACTGCTCGCCCTTACCGACTCGCCAAACGACGCGCTGAAACGGATATTCAAACAGTTCGGCATTGAGAAAGAAAAAGTGCTGAAGTCGATGCAGAAGCTGCGCGGCAACCAGCAGGTAACGTCGCAAGACCCCGAGGGCACTTACAACGTGCTGAAAAAGTACGGTCAAGACCTCGTTGCGCTGGCG
This sequence comes from Ruminococcus sp., assembly GCA_048252855.1. Taxonomy (GTDB): domain Bacteria; phylum Bacillota; class Clostridia; order Oscillospirales; family Ruminococcaceae; genus YE71. The sequence goes on along the minus strand of DBEZOM010000167.1, from coordinate 5,910 downwards.
AAAAACAACAAGCTCGACCCCGTTATCGGCAGAGATAACGAGATAAGAAACGTTATACGCATACTCTCGCGAAAGACCAAGAACAACCCCGTGCTGATAGGCGAGCCGGGCGTCGGCAAGACCGCCGTAGTAGAGGGTCTGGCGCAGCGTATAGTAAAGGGCGATGTGCCCGAAAATCTGAAAGACCGCCAGGTGTTCTCGCTGGATATGGGCGCGCTGATAGCGGGCGCGAAGTACCGCGGCGAGTTTGAAGAGCGGCTGAAAGCAGTATTGCAGGAGGTAAAAAAGAGCGAGGGCAGGATAATCCTCTTCATCGACGAGCTGCACACCATAGTCGGCGCGGGCAAGACTGACGGCGCTATGGACGCGGGCAACCTGCTGAAACCTATGCTCGCAAGGGGCGAACTGCACTGCATAGGCGCGACCACCCTCAACGAGTACAGAGAGTACATCGAGAAAGACGCCGCGCTGGAGCGCCGTTTCCAGACAGTACTGGTAGCAGAGCCGAACGTAGAGGACACCATCTCAATACTCCGCGGACTGAAAGAGCGCTATGAAGTTTTCCACGGCGTAAAGATACAGGACGCAGCCCTCATCGCCGCCGCTACCCTTTCAGACAGATACATCACCGATCGTTTCCTGCCCGATAAGGCGATAGATCTCATCGACGAAGCGTGCGCTATGATACGCACCGAGATGGACTCTATGCCGACAGAGCTGGACGAAGTTCGCCGCAAGATACTCCAGCACGAGATAGAGGAAGCGGCGCTGAAAAAAGAGACCGACAAGCTCGCCGAAGAACAGCTTGCCGACGTGCAGAAAGAGCTTTCAGAGCTGCGCGATAAGTTCAACAGCATGAAGGCAAAATGGGAAAACGAAAAGAACAGCATATCCAGCGTGCAGAAGCTGAGAGAGGATATAGAAGCCTGCAACGCCGAGATAGATAAGGCTGAGCGCGATTACGACCTGAACAAACTCGCTGAGCTGAGATACGGCAAGCTGCCCTCGCTGAAAAAACAGCTTGAGGAGAAAGAGCGCGAAGCGGAGCAGCGCACGGGCAAAAACACCCTGCTGCGCGACCGCGTAACCGACGAGGAGATAGCGCGCATAATCTCTCGCTGGACGGGCATACCTATATCGAAGCTGATGGAGGGCGAGCGCGAAAAGCTGCTTGCTCTGGGCGACACGCTGCACAAGCGCGTAATTGGTCAGGACGAAGCCGTACAGAAAGTCACCGAAGCTATATGGCGTTCGCGCGCGGGCATTTCCAACCCGAACCAGCCTATCGGCTCGTTCCTCTTCCTCGGCCCTACCGGCGTCGGCAAGACCGAGCTTGCAAAGGCGCTGGCACAGGCGCTTTTCGACGATGAGAAAAACATGGTGCGTATAGATATGTCGGAATACATGGAGAAATTCAGCGTAAGCCGCCTTATCGGAGCGCCTCCGGGATACGTCGGCTACGAAGAGGGCGGTCAGCTTACCGAAGCAGTTCGCCGCAGACCCTACTCGGTAGTACTGCTCGACGAAGTTGAAAAAGCGCACCCCGACGTTTTCAATATACTCCTGCAAGTTCTCGACGACGGCAGAATAACCGACTCGCAGGGCAGAACGGTAGATTTCAAGAACACGATAATCATACTCACCTCAAACCTCGGTTCGCAGGCGCTGCTTGACGGCATACAGGAGGACGGCAGTATATCGCCCGAAGCTGTAAAGAACGTAGAGGCTCTGCTCCACCGCAGCTTCCGCCCCGAGTTCCTCAACAGACTCGACGAGATAGTTTACTATAAGCCTCTGCGCCGCGAGGAGATAAGCAAGATAGTAAAGCTCATGATAGCCGAGCTGGACAAGCGGCTGGAGGACAAGCGCATACACGTCGAGGTAAGCGAAAAGGCTATGAGCGCGATAATCGAGCAGGGCTTCGACCCCAGCTTCGGCGCGCGCCCGCTGAAGAGATTTATACAGCGCAATATCGAAACGCTCATCGCCAAAAAGATAATCGCGGGCGAGATAGACACCGACAGCACCGTGATGGTAGACTACGGCGAGGGCGGCTTTACCGCAGAGCCGGTGCTCACCCCCGAAAAAGTCGATTGACCCATAACAGTTCACTTACGCCTTTAATGGCTGTACTCCTATAAATTTTTAGACAAAGCCCCGCAGATGTGTTCCGAAGCTTCTGCGGGGCTTCGTTTTGTTATAAAATATGAACCTTATGTATATTTGAGATAAAATTATTGCGCAGCCATTGACTTTTTTATTTATTGTGCTATAATTTGATTAGTAACAGTGCGTTTTTGCAGGTCGGCGAAGCATAATCTTACAAAAGCTTGCAGAGGGCGCACAAAACGGATAAATGCGCAAATGCATGGAGGATATAAAAATATGAAAGCAAGAATATGCGCGCTCGCGATAGCTGCGGCAAGCGGACTTACGCTAATGGCTCTGCCCGCTTCGGCTCTCGACGCGAACGCTTCAAAGCTCGTGATAAACGAAGTATGCACTTCTAACAAGGGCGAAAACGGCAACCTTACCGACGTCGCCGACAGCAAGGGCAAGTACTGCGACTGGGTGGAGATATACAACCCCACCGATACAGCCGTAGATCTCAGCGGTATGTACATCACCGACGACGCCGCAAAGCCGCAGAAAGCCGCCCTGCCCGAGGGCGCTAGCGTAGCGGCGCACGGCTACTACATAGTTTACTGCGGCAAGAATATCAACAGCGAGGATTACGCCGACAAAGCCGTGGCGAAATTCGGTCTTTCGGCAGACGGCGAAACGGTAACCATCACCGACGGCGAAAACGCCATCGACACTATGGAAGTGCCCGCGCTGGCGGACGACCTAACATACGCGCGCGTGCCCTCCGGCTCGGCAGACTTGGCTGTATGCGACCCCACGCCGATGGCGGACAACACGGCGGAAAGCGTGCACAAGCTCGCCGCACCGCAGTTCTCCCGCGCAAGCGGCGCTTTTACCGATAGCTTCGACCTCGGCATAACTGCGGAGGCGGGCGCGGACATCTACTACACCACCGACGGCAGTACGCCCGACGAAAATTCGCAGAAATACACGGGCGAGATAAACGTTTACGACCGCACAAGCGACGAGAACAATCTATCCGCCATGAAGCGCGAGCTTTTTACCGACTGGTACGATAATTTCTGGAACAGCAGCCCATCTCAGCCCGAAGTCAAGGTGGACAAGGGCACTGTTATACGCGCGGTGGCGATAAGAAACGGTCAGGCGAGCGACGTGGCTTCGGCTTCGTATTTCGTCGGCATAGGCAACGACACTTACTACGACGTGCCGATAATCTCGGTAGTTACCGACAGCGATAATCTTTTTGACAAGCAGACGGGAATATATCTGAAAAACAACGCCTACAATAAGGGCAAAGACTGGGAGCGCCCCGTGCACATCGACTTCATCGAGGACGGCGAAGCTAAGCTTTCGCAGGACTGCGGCATGAGGATACAGGGCGGCTACTCGCGCGGAGATTATCAGAAGAGCCTGCGTTTTTACGCGCGCAGCTCATACGGCGCGGACAAATTCGACTACCCCATTATCAGCGGCATAACCTCGCGCGACGGCGAGGGCAGAGAGGTAGCCGACTTTGAAAAATTCGTGCTCCGCAACGGCGGCAACGACGCGAATTACACCAAATTCAAGGACAACATGATACAGAGCATGGCGATAGCGGGCGGCATGGACTACGCCGCGCAGTCGGGCAGAGCCTGCGTAGCTTTCATCAACGGCGAATACTGGGGCGTTTACACGCTTCAGGAAGATTACACCGACTCTTACGTTAAAGACCACTACGATGTAAAGAAGAAAAACGTAGTTATAATCAAGCCCGACGGCGATAATTACAATCAGCCGAAGGTGGACGAGGGCAACGACGAAGACCTCACGCTATGGACGGACGACATCGGCTGGGTATACGCCGCCGACCTTACCAAAGAGGCGGATTACGAAAAATTCGGCGAGAAGTTTGATATAGAGAGCTTAGCGGACTATTTCGCGACCGAGATATACCTCAGCAACGAGGACTGGTGCGGAAAGAACTGGAGCGTATGGCGCTCGCGCGAACCGGACGCGGCGAACCACGATTACAGCGACTGCCGCTGGAGATTTATGCTCTACGATACCGAAATGAGCGCGAACCTCTGGAGCAATCCCGGTCAGAGCGCTACCAACAACAAGCTGGTGCAGGTGTACGAGCTTGGCAGAAAGGGCAACGACCCCCTCGCCGTAATGTTTTACAAGGCTATGCAGAACGAGGACTTTGCCGAGAAATTCAACGCTTCTCTCGACAAAGCGGCGGCGGCTTTCAGCTCGGCGAATTACAAGACCGCGCTCAGCAAATACAAGGCGCAGTATTACGAGAACCTGCGCAAATACTTCGAGCGCTTCCCCACCGGCAGCGGAATATGGTCGGCAGACCAGGGCATAAGCTGGATGAACACATTCTTCAACGGCAACAACAAGCGCGAGGACTACTACGAAGTAATGAAAGAGTCGATGGCGCTGATGCTGAAATACGAGAAATTCGACACCTCGCCCTACACGGCTGACAGCGTAAAGGCGCTGAAAAAGGCGTACAACAGCCTAGTCACCACGGCGAACCAGACTGGCAGCGGCAAGAATACTCAGCAGAGCAAGATAGACGCGCTGAAAAAGGCTTTCGACGATCTGAAACTCATCGGCGACGATACCGACAGCTCGGGCGCGGACAGCAGCTCGCCTGACAGCTCAAGCGCGGCGGACAGCTCCAGCAGCAACGATACTTCGAGCAGCACGGACACATCGTCGGCGGCTGAAAGCTCCAACGCGGACAGCAGTTCGGCAACATCTTCGGCTTCTTCCGCATCATCGGCGGCAAGCTCTTCGAGCGCGGCAAATTCAAGTTCGACCGGTTCGTCAAGCTCAACAAGCTCGGCAGCACCCGTTACCAACCCGACCACGGGCGTTACGGCGGGACTTTCGGCAGCGCTTATAGGCTTTATGGCGGCACTGGGGGTAGTCGGAAAGAAAAATAAGAAAGACTAAAACATTTTAGCGAAAGCGCGCGGCGGACAGACCGTGCGCTTTTTTGTTTGATTTATGGGTAAACGGAGAGTAGATTGACAGCGGCGGGCAATTGCGGTATAATCAAAACATAGCCAACGAAAGAGAGGGAAACGCTATGGAAAACGAAAAGGTGGGCGGGCTGATAAGCCGTCTGCGCAGAGAAAAAGGGCTTACGCAGGCGGCGCTTGCCGAGCGGCTGCACGTCAGCGACAAAGCCGTGAGCAAGTGGGAGCGCGGCTTGGGCTGCCCCGACATCTCGCTGATAAACGCCCTCGCCGCCGAGCTTGGCGTGAACGCGGAAACGCTGCTGAGCGGCGAAATGGCTGAAAACAAGGAGGCTGCTGATATGAACAAAGTAAGATTTTACGTCTGCCCCGAGTGCGGAAGCGTATTCACCGCGGCGGGCGGCGGAGAGATAACCTGCTGCGGAAAAAAGCTCGCGGCGCTGACCCCGCGCCCTGCGGACGGCGAACACCTGCTAAACGCTGAGTCGGTGGAGGACGAGATATACGTCACCTCGGCACACCCGATGACGAAAGAGCACTACATTTCATTCATCGCGCAGGTGAATTTCGACAGAGTAACGCTGGTAAAGACCTACCCCGAGCAAACGCTTGGCGTGCGCTTTCCGCAGACCGGCGGCAGGCAGCTAGTCTGGCACTGCATGAACGATGGACTTTTCACAATGAAGCTGTAAAGATCTACGGCGCAAAAAACAGCGCGAAAACGCCGCTCGTTACCTAAAAAAGGTGCGGGCGGCGCTATTTTTGTAATGAAAATTTCAATTGGCGGGGTAAGGCGAGTTGAAATCTGCGGCGGGGTATGGTATAATAA
>DBEZOM010000166.1:0-8513 GCA_048252855.1 Ruminococcus sp. | reverse complement strand
CAAAAAAGAGAAGGACATCTGCATACTGGCGCACAGCTATCAGGGCAGAGAGATAGTAGAGGCTGCCGATTTTACGGGCGATTCCTACAAGCTTTCGGTAGACGCTTCTAAAGTTACGAACAAGAACATAGTGTTCTGCGGCGTGCATTTTATGGCGGAAACGGCTAAGATGCTCTCGCCCGAAAAGCACGTTTACCTCGCGAACACCGCGGCGGGCTGCCCTATGGCCGAGCAGATGGAGCCTGAGATGATAGAGATGATAAAGGCGCAAGACCCCGAGCGCAAGGTAGTGGCTTACATAAACACCACCGCGGCGCTAAAGACCGTATGCGACGTTTGCGTTACTTCGTCCTCGGCGGTGAAGATAGTAAGCGCTATGGAGGATAAGAAGATACTTTTTATACCCGACTGCAACCTCGGCGCATTTGTGCAGAAAGCCTGTCCCGATAAGGATATAAAGCTGCTTCAGGGCGGATGTCCCGTACACGCGGCGGTAAATCCCGAAGAGGTAAGGCTCGCGAAGCAGGCTCACCCGAACGCGCTGGTGCTGGTGCACCCTGAGTGCGTGCCCGGCGTATCAGAGCAGGCGGATTATGTAGGCTCTACCTCGGGAATAATGAATTTCGCCGAGAAGTCGGAAGCTAAGGAATTTATAATCGGTACAGAAATGAGCATAGCGGAGCATTTGCAGTACAAGTGCCCCGACAAGAGATTTTACATACTCTCGAAAAAGATACTCTGCCCGAACATGAAGCTTACCTCGCTGATGGACGTTTACCGCGTATGCGAAGCGATAGGCAGCCCCGCGGCGGAGGAGAACGAGATATTCATGTCGCCCGAGCTTATCGCGAAAGCGAGAGTCTGCATCGACGAAATGCTGCGTCTGGGCTGACGCGGCGGCAAACAGAAAGGAAGGCGCGGTATGCCTGCTGACGTATTAGCAAACAAGGAAAGATTTATCAGTATATACAATGAAAAGATAACCCGCCGCGGCGCGGACAAGCTGCTGGAGTGGCTGGATTCTGAGGGCAGCGACTTTTTCACAGCGCCCGCCTCTACCCGCTACCACGGCGCGTATGAGGGCGGCTTGTGCGAGCACTCGCTGCACGTTTACGACTGCTTGTGCTCATATTTGGAGCGCGAGCGGGTGAAAGAGCAATACGGGCTGGAGTACACTGAGGAGAGCATAGCGATAGCCTCGCTGCTGCACGACCTCTGCAAGATAAACCTTTACCGCGTGAGCTACCGCAACGCGAAGAACGAGCAGGGCGTTTGGGAAAAAGTGCCCTACTACGAGTACCACGATATGCTGCCCTACGGCCACGGCGAGAAGAGCGTGTACATAGTGAGCGGATTTATGCGGCTGACGCGCGACGAAGCCATGGCTATACGCTGGCACATGGGCTTTTCGGGCGAGGAGAACACGAACACGATAGGCAAAGCGCTGGAGCTTTACCCGCTGGCGCTGGCGACGCACATCGCGGATATGGAGTCTACTTTTTATATTGAGGGAAAGGAATGATCTCATGAACATAGAAACTATTCTGAAAGAGCTTACACTTGAGGAAAAGGCGGCGCTTTGCTCTGGCGCGGATTTTTGGCACACAAAGCCCATCGAGCGGCTTGATATACCGCAGATAATGGTTAGCGACGGCCCGCACGGGCTTCGCAAAAACCGCGAGGGCGCGCAGAACCCTAACGAAGCTATCGAGGCAGTATGCTTCCCCTCAGCTTCGGCGCTCGCCTGCTCTTTCGACCGCGGTCTGCTCAAAGAACTGGGCAAGGCGCTGGGCGAGGAATGCCGCGCGGAAAACGTTTCCGTTATACTCGGCCCCGGCTGTAATATCAAGCGCTCGCCCCTCTGCGGCAGAAATTTTGAATATTTCTCGGAAGACCCCTACCTAGCTTCGCAGATGGCTGAGGCGCATATAACAGGCGTGCAGAGCATGGGCGTTGGCACTTCGCTGAAACATTTCGCCGCTAATAATCAGGAGAGCCGCCGCATGAGCGTTTCCGCAAATATCGACGAGAGAACCTTGCACGAGATCTACCTCGCCGCCTTTGAGTCGGTAGTGAAAAACGCTAAGCCTTGGACGGTGATGTGCTCGTACAACAAGATAAACGGCGAGTATTCCTCGCAGAACAAGCTGCTGCTTACCGATATTTTGCGCGGCGACTGGGGCTTCGGCGGACTTGTTATGAGCGACTGGGGCGCAGTTGACGACCGCGCAAAGGCTATCCGCGCGGGGCTTGACCTCGAGATGCCCGCAAGCATGGGCAAGAACGACGCCGCGATAGTCAAGGCAGTTGAAAGCGGCGAACTTAGCGAGGAAGAGCTGGATAACTGCGTGCACCGCGTGCTGGAGCTGGTTCAGCGCGGCAGTGAGGAAAAGCCGCAGGTGGTCTGGGATAAAGACCGCCACCACAAGCTTGCCGCGAAGATCGCCGAAAACTGCGCGGTACTGCTGAAAAATGACGGCGGTATTCTTCCGCTGAAAGAGGGCGAAAAGGTCGCTTTCGTGGGCGCTTTCGCCGAAAAGCCCCGCTATCAGGGCGGCGGAAGCTCGCATATAAATTCTTACAAAACTGTATCTGCATTGCAGGCGGCGGCTGACATAGCGGGCGTTTCCTATGCGCGCGGTTTCGATATGGGCGACGAAGTGAACGAAGCGCTGGAGAACGAGGCTCTCGAAGCTGCGAAAAACGCCGACAAGGTGGTAGTTTTCGCAGGCCTGCCCGATACTTTTGAGTCTGAGGGCTACGACAGAAAGCATATGCGTATGCCCGAGTGCCAGCTTCGCCTTATCGAAAAGCTCAGCGAGGTCAACGAAAATATAGTAGTCCTCCTGCACAACGGCGCGCCCGTAGAGATGCCTTTCATCGGCAAGATAAAGGGTCTGATGGAGATGTATCTGGGCGGTCAGGCTGTGGGCGAAGCCGAGATAGCGCTGCTTTACGGCAGGGCGAACCCGAGCGGAAAGCTTGCCGAAACTTTCCCGCAGAAGCTTTCCGACAACCCCTCTTACCTCAATTTCCCCGGCGAGGGCGACGACGTGAACTACGCCGAGGGCGTGTTCGTAGGTTACAGATATTACGATAAAAAGCAGATAAAGCCGCTTTTCCCGTTCGGATTCGGCATGAGCTATACGCAGTTTGAGTACTCAGACCTGCGCCTTTCTACGCACGAAGTCAGCGAGGGCAAGAGCTTTACCGCCGAGCTGACGGTGAAAAACATCGGCAGCCGCGACGGCGCGGAAACGGTGCAGCTATATATCGCGCCTACCGAAGCTTCCGTTATCCGCCCCGAAAAGGAGCTGAAAGGCTTTGAAAAGGTGTTCCTGAAAGCGGGCGAGAGCAAGCGCATAGCTTTCCGCCTTGACCAAAGCGCTTTCGCGTACTGGTCGGTGAAGCTGCACAAGTGGTTCGCCGAAAGCGGCAGGTACGAGGTGCTGATCGGCGCTTCCACGGCGGATATTCGCCTGAGCGACGCGGTGCGCTTTAACGGCAAGGAAAAGCTGCCCGTGAAATTCACGCTCGACAGCGCTTGCGAGGACATAACCGCCGTGCCCGAGGGCCTTGCGGTGTTCGCAAAGCTGATGGAGTCGGTGGATATTGGCACGAACGGCGGCGCGGACGCGCTGGGCGAGAGCGGGGAAGAGATGGCGCTGGCTATGGCGGGCGACCTGCCGCTGCACGCTATACTAAGCTTCTGCGACATCGCCGACATCACTCGCGAGAAGCTGCAAATGATGGTAGACGAGCTGAACGAGCAGCTTGGCGCTGAATAATTTTGATACTTATGCGCATGGCGTTCCGAAAAATGGAGCGTCATGCGCTTTTTTTATGAAAAAATTTGCTCGCGGCTATTGACAAGCTATACTATATGATGTATAATATTATACAGATAAAAGTGATAGCATTCGTTGACAAAGCGAGCGCGTTATGCTATACTTTATAATACATACGCAATAAAATATACATATGGAGGCAACTGAATATGGAATATCTGCTAACGACAGATTCGCTGACTAAGATATACCGCGGCAAGCCCGCCGTGAACAGAGTCAGCATGAATATCTCAAAAGGCGAGATATACGGGCTTATCGGCAGAAACGGCGCGGGCAAGACCACGCTAATGAAGATGATCTGCGGGCTGGCTGCGCCCTCGGCGGGCGACTTCACGCTCTTCGGCAAGCGCGGCGCTGAGCGGGTGAAGATGATGAGGCGCGTGGGCGCGCTGATAGAAGCCCCCGGAATTTACGCAAACCTCTCCGCCGCCGATAATATCCACATAAAGGCGCTGGCTTTCGGCGTGAAAAACTCGGCGCAAAAAGAAAAAGAGCTGCTCGAGTTGGTCGGACTGGGCGGCGTCGGCAAAAAAGCCGCGGGCAAATTCTCGCTCGGTATGCGCCAAAGGCTGGGCATAGCTATGGCGCTGGTGGCAGACCCCGAGCTGCTGATACTCGACGAGCCGATAAACGGCCTTGACCCGCAGGGCATAGCCGAGGTGCGCGACGTACTGCACAGGCTGAACGCCGAGCGCGGGATAACTATTATAATCTCGAGCCACATACTGGAAGAGCTTGCAAAGGTCGCGACATCTTTCGGAATAATCAATAATGGCGCGATGATCGAGGAACTGACGCGCGAGCAGCTTATGGCAAAGTGCCGCTCGCATATCGACATTAGCGTTTCCGACATAAACAAGGCTGCCGACGTGCTTACGGGCATGGGCTTTAGCGATTTCAGGCTTGTAGGCGAAAACACGATAGGCATTTTCGAGCGCACCGATGAAAGCGCGCAGATAACTCTCGCGATGGCAAAGGCGGGGCTTTGGGTATACAGCATATGCACCCACAGCGAGGCGCTGGAAGATTATTTCCTCAAACTTACGGGAGGTGTCGGAAATGTTTGATCTTATACGCTCTGATCTTTTTCTGATGAAAAAGTCAAAATCAACTTACATAATGACTATCATAGCGATAGCTACCACGGCGATAACCATTCTCTCAAACGCACTGCTGATAGCGCTTCTGCACGAGCCTGCTGAGGATAACGGCGGCGACAGCGCAGTATCGGTGACCATGACGGCAGAATATGATGAAGATGAGGACTACGAGGACGACGCGGACGCTGATATGACGGGTGCAGTTGGCACGCTTATGAACGCCGCTCAGAAAAACAGCTACTCCGCCGCAGATATTCTTACGATGATGACCAGCGGAATGAATCTGCTTCTGCCGCTCAGCATATACATAGTTATCTTCGCTAATTCCGACAGCAAAAACGGCTACATCAAAAACCTCGGCGGCTGCGTTGCGCGGCACAAGATAGTGCTCGCAAAGCTGATATGCTCGGCGGTGTATATTATCTTCGCCATGCTGATAAGCTGGGGCGTTTCGATGGCGATAGCGAAAGCCGTTATCGAGTCGAAGTGCAAGGTAGACGTTGCTTTCGGCAGCGGCGCGGATTTCGCAAAGGCGCTCGGCATACAGCTTCTTTCACACATCACCCTCGCCGCCGTGATAATCATGGTGATAATGATAACCCGCAGCACGGCTGTTTCGATAGCTTTCGGCGTTGCGCTCTCTTCGGGCATACCAACTCTGCTGTATCAAGTTGCGGATATGGTCCTGCACAAGTACGTTGATATTTCCAATGATTTCAGCGTCGGCGACTACGTTCCCAGCAACGCTATAACGGGTTTCAGCCCCGCGCAGGACAGCGAAGCCACCGCGCGCATGATAGCAGTGTGCGTGGTCTACCTCGTGATCGCGACAGTTATCGGCATAGCGGCTATGAAGAAAAAAGACATTCGCTGATATTTCAGCATATTCGGTATACGAAAGAGGACAGCTCCCATTTATCGGGAACTGCCCTCTTTTTGCTGTATTTTATTCACTATGGCTTGATCTATGGCTTATTTGATGTTTTCGATCTCGCTCTTCTTGATCGAGGCTACGCAGAAGTCAATGCGCTCGTCCTCGTCGCCGTCTTCGTCAGCGTTAGAGCCTGTAAGCGGGATAGGCTTGGTCGGGTCGATGCCGTCTACCGCGGTAACTTCGCCCGTGCCCGCGCCTGCGGAAGCGCCGGGTACGCGGAAGGTGCTTACGTCTATCGGCTCTATCGAAACTTCCTCGTGTCTTTCCGCCTGCGGTACCCACTCGTAAGGCACGCGGTATGCGCGGTAGATCATGTTGCAGCTGAATTTGCCGCCCATTTTCTTGAAGTAGGGGTTTATGTATTCCCAAACTATCTCGTGGTCGGGGGTAACTTCGATAAGTCTGCCGTCAGAGCCTTCGGTTATCAGCGTGTTGCCGTTTGGCAGGCGCTGAGCCGAGCTGATGTACGAGCTGTAAAATTTAGAAGCGTCGGTAAAGAGCAGGCAACCTGCCTCGAGGGGAGTGTACTGCCATGTTATCTCGAGGGTGATGGGGTTGAACTGCAGCACGCGCGAGTAGTCGCGGTGAGCGTTGTTCACGCCCGTTGGCGAAGCGGGGTTTGGCACGCCGTAGCCGCCCTCGCCGCCGTTATCGAATACCAGCAGGTCGCCTTCGCCGGGCAGACCCTTCGGTATCATGTGCAGGTGGTGCTGACCGATTATCCAGCCGAGCTTTCTAGTCGCTTCGCTCTCGTTGAAGTCAGGGCCTAAGCGCCAAACTATCTTGCCCGTTTTCTTCTCGATGATGCCGAGAATGTTAGAGTTTCTCGCGTCGAAGATGATGTTGTCGGGGTGGAAGCGCTCGTCGCCTGCGTCGTACCACTTGTTTTCGCCGAGGGTAGAGAAGTTGTTTATATGCATCCAGTCGCCGCCCGCTTCTTCATGCAGGCCTGGGTTTCTGAAAAGCACGTTCTTAGCCGCTTCGTCAAAGCCCAGCTCGTCGAAGTGGTCGCTCGCGCGCCAGCTCCAAACTATATTGCCCTCCCAATCGACTTCGATTATCTTGTCGTCGATAAGGCGCTTGTCGGAAATATCGTGGTTGTAAAGATTTTCGTGGGTGAGGATAAGGGTGTTGCCGCTGTCGGTCTTAGGCTCTCCGCCGGGGTAGTAGTAGCCTACCGTGCTGCCCTCGCGCTGATAATCGTGGTGCTGGCGAGCCATGTATACGGGGTCTTTGCCGGGGTCTGCCACAAGCTCGGTCTTGTCGAATTTCCAAACTATGTGTCCGTCCCAGTCTACCTGCACGAGGTCGAGCTGGTCTTGATAAGCGTACTTGCCGCCTCTTACGCCCGTATTGCCCATTACATATCCGCCTGGGAGGATCTTGTTCGGGAAGCCGCAAAGGCCTGCCCAAAGCTTTACCTCGTTGCCGTTCATATCTATCAGCAGCGCGCCCTTAGCCGAGGGGAAAATGGTGTAGCCGCCGTATGCCTTTTCTTTGTTGTAAAGTGTTACTCCCGTAGGGAAAATGCTTGGATAACCCATAGTGTATCGCTCCTTATCAGTATTTAAAATCAGTATTTAAAATTTCGTTTGATGATTACTTCTTGGGGTTCTTGACAGTGGTCTTGTCGGGGAAAGCTATCTTCGCCGCTCTTGTGTCGATGAAGTCGCGCACGTTGTAGTCAGAGTCGTACTTGCCGTGCTCGTGCGCCCATTTCTGAATGCTCTCGAGGTGCTGTGCCGCTTCCTCGCTGAAGCCTGTGCTGAAGCCCTGTACTTTCCACTGAAGCTTGAAGTCGTCAGCCTTTACGCCTATCTTGCCTTCGAGGTACTCGGCGCTCTCGTCCATGTGGGCGTTTACATATTCGTAGCTCTCGTCGATGGCTTTGAGGTAGTTCGCCAGCAGGTCGGTGTTCTTGTCGATGAAGCTGTCAGAGGTGAAGTAGTAAGCGCCGGTAACTTCGCCGAGATCCTGCGAGGAAACTGCCAGCTTCCAGCCCACTTCTTCGAGGTACTTCGCGTTCGAGCCGCTCGCGATGGTGGCGGAAGCGTCGCCGCTCTTAGCCAGCGCCAGCGCCGACTGCGCGGAATCGGTATTTATAATGTTCTGCTTGCTCTCGTCAAGGCCTAAGTAAGCGATAGCCTGGCTGTTGAGGTACTCGTTTACCGTGCCTATCTGCGTTACAAAGCCCTTGCTGCCGTCAAGCTTTGAGAGGTCGTTTTCGTACTCGGGCGCTACATAAAGTCCGCCGTCGCCTATCTCGCCGCCGTTCAGCTCTGAGAACATTACGAGGTTCGTTTGGTCGAGGGTAGTGCCGAGGCGGTTTACGGCGGCGTAGTCAGCCATGTCGCCGACGTCCGCGTTGCCGTTCGCGATAGCGTCGATGGTGTTGATACCGAAAGCGTACTCGGTTATCTCGAGGTTTATGCCGTACTTTTCAAAAATGCCTTGCTCTACGCCGACGTATGAAGCGTAGTGGTCGAGGTTGCCCGTCATTACCGCAAGGCGCAGCGTTTGCAGGTCTTGTCCGTCTTTGCCCTTTACTACTTTAGGGGTGTCGCCGCTGCCCGAATTTCCGCAGCCCGCGAGCAGGGAAATGCTGAGTGCCGATGCTGCGAGTACCGAAAT